>JBKKAU010000147.1:0-3908 GCA_046714475.1 Thermoanaerobaculia bacterium | reverse complement strand
GCCGACGCGGCAACCGCCATGACGTCGAGAATATCCGCGCTCGAGCAGCCCCGCGAGAGGTCGTGGATCGGCCGGCGCAGGCCTTGGAGCAGCGGACCCACCGCGCGCGCCCCCGCCAGGCGCTCGGTCAACTTGTAGGCGATGTTGCCGGCGCCCAAATCCGGGAAGATCAGCACGTTGGCGCACCCGCCGAGAGGGCTCGATGGGGCTTTGCCGGCCGCCACCTCAGGCACCAGCGCGGCGTCGGCCTGGAGCTCGCCGTCGACCGCGAAGTCGACCCGCCGCTCCAGGAGCCGCTCCAGGGCGGCGCGCACCTTGTCGACCCGCGGGTGGCGGGCGCTGCCCTGGGTCGAGAACGACAGCAGCGCGACCCGCGGCTCCTCGCCGAGCAGCGCCCGGCAGCTCGCCGCCGCCGCCTCGGCGATGTCGGCGAGTTGGTCGGCCGTCGGGTCGGGGACGACGCCGCAGTCGCTGTAGATCAGGCTGCGGCCGTCGGGCAGCGCCATCAGGAAACAGGAAGAGACTACTTCGAGCCCCGGACGGGGTCCGACGACGCGTAGCGCCGCGCGCAGCGTGTCGGCGGTGGTGGCCCGCGCCCCCATGACCGCGCCGTCGGCGCGCCGCATGGCGACCTGCAGGGCGGCGTAGTAGAGCGGGTCGAGGACGAAGATGCCGGCGTCCTCGGGTCCGAGGCCGCGCGGTTCTAGCCGCGCGGTGAGGTGCGCCGCGAGCTCCGGCAGGCCGGGGTCGCGCACCGGGTCGAGCACCGGGACGGTCAACGCCACCCCCGCCTCCTCGGCGGCCTGCTCCACGACCTCGCGCGAGCCCACCAGGGTGGCGCGGCACAGGCCGGACGCGACCGCGCGCTCCGCCGCCGCGACGACCCGGGGGTCGTCCCCTTCGGCGAGCACGATGGAGGCGTTCGTTTCGCTGGCCCGCGCCCGCAGGCGCTCGAGAGGGTTGCTCAAGAACGCCGGATTGTAGCAGGAGGGGGATCTACCCCTTCAACACGATGGCGCCGGACGGCTGGGGGAGGCCGCCGCGCGGCTCGATCGTCACCGCCCAGCCCTGAATGCCCTCGGCGAGGCGGTCCACCCGCACGCCGCCGTTGCCGTTCGCGTCGACGTCGAAGACGCCGGCCGGGACCGGCTTGCCGTCGGCGAAGAACCAGAGCTGGTAGTCCTGGTCGGACGCGAGCGCGGGCAGCCGCGAAGCATAGAACACCGCCCGGCCCTGCCGCGAGTCGACGAAGGTGTGGCCGGAGGCCTCGGGCGTCGGACCGGACCCGGCGAGCCGGACCGCCTGTCCGCCCGGCGCGTTGATGACGCTCAACGCCTCCGCCATGCGTTGCGCCTCGGTGCGGGCGAGGACCAGCCGCTGGTCGAGGGCGGTCACCTGCCGCGCCAGCTGGTCGCGCTCCCCTTGCAGCCGCTCGATCTCGTCGTTCAACCGCGCCTGCCGCGCGAGCCCCAGGGCCAGCAGGGCGAACGCGGCGGCGAGCGGCAGCCACACCCAGCTCCGGGACCGGCGGCGCGCCGGCTCGGGCCTGCCGGGGGCGGTCGCCGCGGCCCCCGGCGTTGCGATCGGGACTACCGGGGCCATTGGGGTCATCGAGGCCATGGGAGCCTCCAGGACGCGGCGCCGCACCTCGGCCGAGGGCTCGATCGGCGTCTCCAGGGTGGCGAGCCGCTCCAGGTCGTTCTCCCACCCCCGGAGCTGATGCCGGCACACGTCACACCCGGGGAGATGGTCCTCCATCTCCCGCAGCTCCTCGCCGTCCAGGGCGCCGAGCGCGTAGGCGGGCAGCATCTCTTCGTGGCGGGGCGAGTGGGGTGCGCTCATGACACCGGGCTCAGCGCCTGCCGGAGCTTGTTCATGCCCAGCAGGATGCGGGATTTGATCGTCCCGAGCGGAGCTTCCAGGCGCTCGGCGATCTGGGTGTGGGTGAGGCCTTCGAAAAAGGCCAGCTCGATGCAGCGGCGCTGCTCGGGCGACAGGAGGTCGAGGGCGGAGCTGACGAGGTCGCGCCGTTCGCGGGCTTCGAGCCGCTCGGTACCGACCGGACGGATGGCCGCGAGCGCTTCGGCCCCGGCCTCCTCCTCGCGCCGGCGGGACGAGTCGCGGCGGCGCAGCCGGTCGAGAGCGCGGGACCGGGCGAGCATCAGGATCCAGCCCCGGGGCGACGACCGGCCCTCATCGTATCGGGTCCCTTGGGTCCAGACCTGGAGATAGACCTCCTGGAGGACCTCCTCGGCCTCGCCGCGGCTGCCCAGGATGCGGTAGAGCAGGCCGAGCACCACCGGCGCGTGCTGGTCGAAGAGGCGGGCGAACGCGTCGCCGTCGCCCTGGGCGACCCTGCTCATGAGGTGACGGTCCTCGGCTTCCCGCGGTTCCATGCTTGAGCTTGAAGAGCGCATCGGCCTGCGTGGCCAGGGGGAGTCTATCAGCAGCGCGCGCTCAAGAGACGTCAAAAGTCACCGAGGCCCAGAAGCTCTCCCAATCGGCTCCGGGCTTCGGCGTCTCCTGGGAGGGCTCGACCATGTGGACGGCTTTGACCAGCCAGACGCCCGGCCGGGCCAGACGCAACCGGACACGGCCCTCGGCGTCCGAGCGGGCCGTGACCTTCTCTTCCGGGCGTTCCTTGGAAAACGCGGCGACCAGCGCGCCGGCGAGCGGCTTGCCCTGGTACAGGAGGCGGACCGGCAGCTCCCCACCAGCCGCCAGCGCGTAGGGGTCGGCCTCGGGCACCAGCTCCAGCGCCAGGCCCAGCGGCCGGTCCCACCCGGCGACCGTGCCGTCCGGGGAGGGGGGGCCGACCCTGACCAGAGACTTGGCGCACCGCGAGTAGATCTCCCGCACCGGCGCCGCGCTCTGGCCGCGCCGGGCGCGCTCCTGGCTCACCCGCTCGAGCCCCTCCTCGCTCAGGTACTTCTCGAACGCCTCGCCCTTGAGCTCCACCGAGGCGTGGTTGCTGTCGTAGACGATCCAGTGGAGGCCCGGCGCCTGGAACGAGGCATACCCCGCCGGCTCCATGCCCTCCACCCCGGGGAGCGGCAGCTCTCCTCCCGCGCCGCCAACGCCCACCTGGACGAACCGCTCGATGCGCTGCGGGTTTCGCGGCACCGGGTCGCCCTTGAAATGCTCCCCCACCCGCAGCCGGACGCCGACCCGTTCGCCGGCGGCGGGCCGGAAGCTCGACGGCTCGATCCAGAAGTCGTGCGCCCGCAGGGGCGCGGCGAGCAGCAGGGCGGCGGCGAAGATCCAGCGGCTCGGCATCTGTCTCTGTCTCTCCATGAAAGAGGGAGGCGTGGCGAACGCTCGGGCTCGCCACGCCGGGTAGGGTCTACTGGATCTGGCCCCGGATCTCGCCGCCGGGGAACGTGGCGGAATGGATGTTGATGTACAGGTTCCCCGTGGCGAAGTCTTCGATCAGGTCCGGAGTGAACGCGCAGGTCGCCTGGATCGGTGACGCGGGGTCCCCAAGGTCGCAGATAATCGGGCCGTTGACACCCGGCGCGCCGCGGTGGATGTGAGCGCCGACCACGCCGGCGACGTCGTGGGTGCAGACGACCGACAGCTCGGTTCGGGCCTCGTTGAGGACGCCGGCACACGCGCCGGTCGCGGTCGTGCTGCGCGGCGGCACCTCCTGGCTGCCCGAGAGGCCGATGCTGAACGTCTGGCCGCTGTTCGGCGAGCCTGGGAACGGGGTCCTCAGATACGGGAAGGTGCTGTCGAACTGGCTGGCGTCCTGGAGCGTGCCGTCGGTGAACGGCAGGTTGCCCGAAGGCGCCTGCGCCGGAGTGCAGAACGTGCCGGGGAACGCATGGCAGAGGACGCCCATGGCGACCCGCAGCTCGATGTCCACCACGTCGTCGCCCGGACGGCGGCCGTTCGGGAACCCGGCGTTG
>JBKKAU010000146.1:0-42025 GCA_046714475.1 Thermoanaerobaculia bacterium | reverse complement strand
TACATTTCATGGGGTTGCGGGGCTGCTTCTGGCGGCCCTTCCGCTCGCCGGCAGCGGCGGGGAGCCGCAGGCCGTGGCCGCCGGCCGGGGCGGCCGGGGAGGGGGCCAGGGTGAAGAGCAGGGCCGAGGCCCCCAGGGCCCGCCCCGCGAAGTGCGGATGACCCGCGCCGAGGAGGGGCGGCTCCCTCGCACCGTCGAAGTGTCGGGGACCTTGGGCGCCGACGAGCAGGCCGAGCTCGGGTTCAAGGTCGCCGGACGGATCGCGTCCATCAATGTCGACCTTGGCAACCCGGTGGGACGCGGTCAGGTCGTGGCGCGGCTCGTGCCCACCGACTTCCAGCTGCGGGTCGACCAGGCCCAGAACGCCCTGGAGCAGGCCCGGGCGCGGCTGGGGATCCCGCCGTCCGGCCCGGACCGGCTGGTGCCGCCGGCGGAGACCGCCGTGGTCCGCCAGGCGGCGGCGACCTTGAAGCAGGCGCAGCTCAACCGCGACCGCATGGCCTCCCTCTTCGAGCAGCAGCTGATTCCCCGCGCCGATTTCGACGTCGCCGAAGCCGCTTTCGGCGTGGCGGACGCCCGTTACCAGGAGGCGGTCGAGGAGGCCCGGACCCGCCAGGCCCTGCTGGAGCAGCGGCGCTCGGAGCTGGAGATCGCCCGCCGGCAGGTGGCCGACGCGGCCCTCACCGCGCCGTTCGACGGCCGGATCCGCGAGCGGCGCTCCGCCATCGGCGACTATGTCGCGGCCGGCGATACGGTGGCCGTGCTGGTGCGGGTCCACCCCCTGCGCCTGCGCCTCGCCATCCCGGAACGGGAAGCGGTGGGTGTCCGCACCGGCCAGCCGGTGCGCCTCACGGTCGAAGGGGACCCGACGCCCCATACCGGACGCGTCGCCCGGATCAGCCCCGCCATCACCGAGGACAACCGGACGCTCATGATCGAAGCCGAAGTGCCCAACCAGAGCGGCGTCCTGAAGCCCGGCTCCTTCGCCAAGGCCGAGATCGTGATCGAGGCCGAGCAGCCGGCGGTGCTGGTGCCGGCCTCCTCGATCGTCACCTTCGCCGGTATCGACAAGGTGATCGGCGTCGAGGGCGGCCAGGCCAAGGAGATCCGGGTCCGCACCGGCCGCCGCGCCGGCAACCGGGTCGAGATCCTGGAAGGGGTCGCGGCCGGCGACGAGGTGGTCGCCGAGCCCGGCAATCTCACCGACGGCCAGGCCGTCCAAATCGCCCGATAGACCGCGCGCGATGGACCGATAGACCCGATAGACCCGATAGATAAGGACATCATGCAGAAGCTCGCCGAGATCTCTATCCGCCGGCCGGTGTTCGCGGCCATGATCATCCTGGCCCTGGTCGTCGTGGGCGCCGCGAGCTACGGCGGCCTGGGCGTCGACCGTTTCCCGTCGGTCGACCTGCCCACCGTGAACGTCCGCACCCAGCTCCCCGGCGCCTCCACCGAGGAGGTCGAGGCCCTGGTCTCCGAGGTCATCGAAGAGGCGGTCAATACGGTCGAGGGCGTCCAGGAGCTGCGCTCCGTCTCCTCGGGCGGCACCTCGATGGTCTTCGCCACGTTCGACCTCGGGCGCGACATCGACACCGCCGCCCAGGACGTGCGCGACCGCGTCTCGGGGGTGGTCCGCCAGCTGCCCGAGAACGTGCTGCCGCCGGTCATCGCCAAGTTCAACAACGACTCCTCGCCGGTCCTGACGGTGGCGCTGTCGGGCAACCGCTCGCTGCGCGAGCTGACCGAGCTGGCCGACAAGGTGGTCAAGGTCCAGCTCGAGCGCTCGGAAGGCGTGGGCGAGGTGCGGATCGTCGGCGGCCTGGAGCGGGCGATCAACGTCTGGGTCGACCCCGACCGCCTGGCCGCCTACCAGATCCCGATCACCGCGGTGCACGACGCCCTGGCCCGCCAGAACACCGACGTGCCGGGTGGCAACGTCACCGGGCCGGCGCGCGAGATGACGCTGCGCACCCTCGGCCGGGTCGAGGAGTCGCGCGACTTCAACGACCTCGTGGTGGCGAACGTCAACGGCCAGCCGATCCGCATCCGCGACCTGGGCTCAGCCGAGGACGGCACCAAGGAGCAGCGCTCGACCTCGCGCCTCAACGGCGTGCCGACGGTGACGCTGGAGGTCCGGCGGCAGTCGGGCGCCAACACCGTCGCGGTCGTCGAGGGGGCCAAGGAGAAGCTCGCCCAGGTGGAGGCGCAGCTCCCCGCCGACCTCGAGCTGCAGGTGATCCGCGACCAGTCGCGCTACATCTACGCCGCGCTCCACGAGATCAACCTCCACCTGATCCTCGGCAGCATCCTGGCCTCGCTGGTGGTGTTCGCCTTCATGCGGAGCTGGCGCACGACGCTGATCGCCGCGGTGGCGATCCCGTGCTCGGTCATCGCCACCTTCGGCGTCATGGCGGCGCTCGACTTCACGCTCAACAGCGTCACCATGCTCGCTCTGGTGCTGATGGTCGGCGTGGTCATCGACGATGCCATCGTCGTGCTCGAAAACATCTTCCGCTTCGTCGAGGAGAAGAAGATGAAGCCGTTCGAGGCGGCGCGGGCGGCGACGGCGGAGATCGGCATGGCGGTCCTCGCCACCACCCTGTCGCTGGTGGTGATCTTCGTCCCGGTCTCTTTCATGTCGAGCATCTCGGGACGGTTCCTCTACCAGTTCGGCATCACCGCGGCGGCGGCGGTGCTGGTCTCGCTGCTGGTCTCCTTCACCCTGACGCCGATGATGAGCGCCCGCCTGCTGCGCGCCGAAGACGCCGCGGGCCATGGCGGACATGGCGATGACTCGGCGAAGTCCCGGACCGGCTTCTATGCCCGGATCGACCGGGTCTATGAGCGGCTGCTCCGCGCCACCCTGGCGCACCGCACGATCGCCGCCCTGCTCTGTCTCGGGGTCATGCTGTCGTCGATCCCGCTCTTCAAGATGGTGAAGGTCGAGTACATCCCGAGCGACGTGGACGAGTCCGAGTTCGACGTCAACGTCAACGCCCCGGAAGGGACGAGCCTGCCGGCCATGGACGAGGCGATGCGCGCCGTCGAGGCCGAGCTGCGGCAGATCCCCGGGGTCGAGACGTTGCTCGCCTCGACGGGCGGCGGCTTCCTGGGCGGCATCAACCAGGGGAGCGTCTTCGTCCGCATCGCGCCGCACGAGGAGCGCAAGTTCTCGATCTCCCGCTTCCTCAACGGTATCGTCCACCTCGATCCCGGGGAGGCCTTCCGCGGCAACTACAGCCAGCGGGACGTGATGACGGAGGCGCGGCAGCGGCTGCGGAAGCTCTCGGACCTGCGGTCGTCGGTGCGCAACATCCAGTCCTTCAACATCGGCGGCGGCAACGCCGAGATCGATTTCGTGCTGCGCGGCCCGGACCTCCAGGCGCTCGGCGCCTACGCCGAACAGCTGCGGGAGCGCTCGGACAAGCTCGGGGGGATCGTCGACGCGGACACGACCCTCAAGCTCGACAAGCCGGAGCTGCGGGTGTCGATCGACCGCGCCCGCGCCGCCGACCTGGGCGTCGACATGGCCGACATCGCGAACGCGCTGCGGCTCATGGTGGGCGGCGACCAGGAGGTCTCCCGCTTCCGCGATCCGGCCGTCAACGAGGACTACGACGTCGAGCTGCGCCTCGCCGAAGGGGCGCGCAACGATCCGGCGGCGATCACCCGGCTGTACGTGCCGAGCGACCGGGGCAACCTGGTGCGCCTCGACAGCCTGGTCAAGATCGAGGAAGAGAAGACCGCCTCGCGCGTCGACCGTCTCGACCGGCAGCGGCAGGTGAGCATCCGGGCGAGCGTGGCCCCCGGCTACGCGTTGGCCGACCGCATCGAAGCGCTGCGCGGCGCGGTGACCGAGATGAACCTGCCCCCCGCCTACTCGACCACGGTCTCCGGCCGCGCCCGCGAGATGGAGCGCACCTACCGCGAGTTCGTCTGGGCGCTGATGCTCTCGGTCATCTTCATGTACATGATCCTGGCGTCGCAGTTCGAGAGCCTGGTCCACCCGCTGACCATCCTGCTCTCGCTGCCGCTCGCCGTACCTTTCGCCATGTTGTCGCTCTGGGCGACGGGCAATACGCTGAACCTCTACTCGGCCTTGGGCATCCTGGTGCTCTTCGGCGTGGTCAAGAAGAACGCCATCCTGCAGATCGACCACATGAACAACCTGCGCAAGCAGGGCATGGAGCGCGGCGCGGCGATCCTCCAGGGAAACCGCGACCGTCTCCGGCCGATCCTGATGACGACCCTGGCCCTGGTCGCGGGCATGTTGCCGCTCGCTCTCGGCACCGGCCCGGGCTCCGAGGAGCGGCGCGCCATCGCCGTCGTGGTCATCGGCGGGCAGAGCCTGTCGCTGCTGCTGACCCTCCTGGCGACGCCGGTCTTCTACTCGCTCTTCGACGACCTGCGCGGCCGCGCGGGAGGCCGGGTGGGCGCGGTGGTCCGCAAGCTGATCCCGAAACGGGATTCGCTCCGGCCGGCGGCGTAGGCCCCTGCCTATCGGCACCACTTTGGCCGGAGGGCCGGGGGGTGGTGCCTCCCCCCCCTGGGTGGAGGGGCGGTAGGGAGCGGGGGAGGTCAGGTGGGGGGTTTTCCTCTATCGCGCGGTACACTCGTCATCATGAGGATTGTCGACCAGGATCGTATTGTCAGGTTCTGCCGGCGCTGGAGAGTCACCGAATTCGCGCTCTTCGGCTCTGCGTTACGGGAGGATTTTCGCCCTGACAGCGATGTCGACGTCCTCGTCACGTTCGAGCCGGACGCCCCTTGGACGCTGTGGGACCTTTCCACGATGCGCGCGGAGCTCGAGGAGATTTTCGGCCGCTCCGTGGACCTGGTAGAGAAGAAAGGCCTGCGTAATCCCTTCCGCCGGCAGGCCATCCTCTCCGGCAGCCGCGTAATCTATGCCGCCTGAGCGCGATCCGGTCTATCTGTGGGACATGCTGAACGCGGCGCGAGGTGTCGTGAGATCCCTCCAAGGCGTCAGCTTTGAGCAGTACCAGGCCGACGAAGACTTACGACTCGCTATCGAGCGCAGGGTCGAGATCATCGGCGAAGCAGCCCGTCGGGTTTCGAGCGCATTCAAGGAAGTCCATCCGGAAATCCCCTGGCGCCCTATCGTCGACCAGCGCAATGTCCTGGTCCATGCCTACGATGAGGTGGCCGATGAGAGGATTTGGCGGCTGGCGGCGCAGGACATCCCCAAGCTCATCGACCAGCTCACACAGCTCATCCCTGGCCTGCCGGAATTGGATCAGTGGTCTTGACGTTCCTCTCCCCCTACGCCCTCGCCTCAATCCCCCTGGGAGGATCCCGCCTCGAGCTGCCGAGAGGCCGGCGCACACCTCCCCTCGGAGTGCGGCGCGACGGGTGCCAATCCACCGCGACCGGCATCTCCAACGTCGCGGCGAGATTCTTCTCCATCCGGTCCAGGATGTTTTCGTAAGCATCACCCGGGATCTCCTCCCGGGCGATAGTCCGCAGCTTCTCGGAGCAGGAGGGGCAGCCCTTGAGGAGATGGGCGACGAGGTCTCGGATCTCTTCCCTCGAAGCGGTGCCCGCCAGGAAGCTCCTCAGGTTGGCCTCTGAAATCGGGTGTTCCACGGTAGCGTCCTCCCGAAGGCGCACGCGCGTATTTCGGCACCTTCTGAAGAGGAGGTGACCGGGAGGACGCATCCATTTCACCGTCCTGGGTCCCCGAAGACATTGCTCTTTCAGCCGTCTTCTTCTAAACTGCGGGACGACGTATCCATCAAGTCACGGAGGCCGTATGGAGACACCGGCGCGGAAGGGTGGCCGCCGATTTCCCCGTATCTCCTATGAGAGCCCGGCCCTGGTCCGGCTCCTCGGTGAGGGGAAACCCTACGAGGATCTCGCCAAGACCAAGGTGCTGGGCGCCGGGGGATGCATGTTCGTCAGCAGAGAGTCCCTCGGGTTCTCCACGCTGATGGAGCTGTCCATTTCCTGCCGGTCCAAGGTGGTCAAGACCGACAGCCGGGTGGTCTACGAGATCCAGAGAGGCCCCAAAGAGTACGAGGTCGGCGTCGAGTTCCTGCGCATCGCTCCCTCCGACCGGGCGCTGATCGAGGCCATCGTCGAGCGCTCGCAGCACGCGGCCTGAGGCGTCCTCAGACGGGACGCTGCACCCCATTCCTGCTACGGCAGACGACATCGCCCAGGCGAACGGGATCACCAGCCTGGCCGGGAGCGCGGCTGGGATTCTGATCGAGCTGCCCAGCGATCGCGGGCCGTCAGTTCGCCACCCGCCGGGCAGGCCGGCGAAGTTGGCTCCGCACCCATTCCTTGCGCGCCTCCCACGCTTCCTCGAGCGACCGGTACTTCCGGACACCCGGAACGTGCTTCATCGGGTGAAGCCAGTAGGCAAGCTGCGTCAGCTCGCAGGCGAGCCGGAGGTTATCCGGATCGAGAGGGGTGCGCTTCTTGACACCGGGCATGTCGGCGACCGAGCGAAACTTACGGACCGGCATCAGTCCTCCTCAAGCTTGAACTCCCTTTTGATCACCTCAGCGTCCAACCTGTCCTGGGGACGGACGGTGTCTCGTTTCATTCGATACAACATGCGAGGGGTCGCGACGGAGATCTGGCTTCCTTCAGTGATTGTCAGGATCTCCGACCCGGACTCGACGTCCGGATAGCTGAACGCTTCCCCCAGCCGGGAGAGGATGTCCACCGAGTATCGGCCGTGGGGGGGCGTGTATTCGATGGCAGGATAGTCGCCCGCCAAGTCTTCCGCCGAGATCTCGTCGACGTTCGGATCGTTGTCGAAGAGGCTCTTGAAGGCCTTCTTCAGACGGTCCACGTTCTCGGCTTCCGGTGCCACGAAGAAGTCAAGGTCGTGTGTGGCGCGGACCAGCCCCTGTGCCGCCATGGCCATGGCGCCGATGAGAACGTACCGGACGTTCTCACGCTCCAAGGCCGCGAGAATCCGTTTGGTCTCCTCGAAGTCGATTCCCGGCTGGGCCTCCTCCATGATCCAGACTATACATCGGCGGCAAGCGGTCGATCCGCCGAAGAGCCGCGGGCGCTGATCGAAGCCCTCGTCGAACGCTGGCAGCACGCGGCTTGAGGCCTTGCGTTGCAGCTTTCAGCGTCCTCTGGATAGGACGTCCGGTCCGTCCCTTGGGACACTCCTTTCTCCCCCCGCGCAACGAAATCCTCGATAGCCAAAGGGTTTTCGCCTTCCTATAACTCCGGCATCACTGTTGCTCTAGCCGGTCTCCGTCGAGCCCGCCGGGGCTCCTGGAGGCTGGCGATGTCACGAGGTTGGCAGGTCGTAGTCTTCGTTCTTCTCCTCGCGGTCTCTGTACATTCCCGCGCGCAATCGGAGACCCCGTCCCCTGCCCAGAGCCCCGGCGCTGTCACGGTCCGGCAGATCCAGGGCAGCATCGCCGACTCCCAAGGCCGGCCAGTCGTAGGAGCCGAGGTCTGGGATCTGACCTCGGCCGACCCGGCCAGCTCTCCTAGGGAGAAAAAGGCGGTCACCGGGCCAGCGGGACAGTTCTCGTTTCAGAGCTCCAAGGCATGGCCCGATCTCTGGATCTGCCATCCGGACTACATCCCGGAATCGTTGGACCTCGACACCCGGACCGTCTCCCCGGTGAAGGTCGTGCTGCGACCCGGCGGCAAGATCTCAGGCCGGGTGGTCGACTCCAAGGGCAGGCCGGTCGCAGGCGCCCGGGTGCGGACGAACGTTCGACGCCACAAACCGCTGCCGCTCGGCTGCTCTTCCGGTGAGCCTGCGCCTCCTTGTGGTTCTTCGGCCGTTTCGGACTCTGAAGGTTCCTTCGCGGTCACTTCTCTAGCCTCTGGGTGGTACGACCTGGGGGCTTTCGCGGAGGGCTACACCCCCGGCTGGTCCGGGTGGCTGGAAGCGCGCCCTGGAAAAAAGACGGCCGGAGGGACGATTGTCCTCGAGCCGGCGACTCGCCTGGCGGGCCGCGTCCTCGACTCCGAGGGACTGCCCATACCAGGAGCCGAGATCTCCACGTCCGGAGAGTGCTCTCCATTCACCGAACAACCCGTCCATTCCGCGGAGGACGGCTCCTACTCCTTGCGCTGCGTCGCACCCGGGCTCCAGAGGGTGGAGATCATGCACCCGGAGCACAGCACGATCTTCACGGACGTCCGGCTCGCGCCGGGGGACAACTCGCACGATTGGACCTTGCGGAAACGGGTGGAGGTCCGTGGCCGCATCGTGACGTCCGACGGCTCGCCCGTAGAGGAAGCGCACATACACTCGCCTCGCGACCGGTTTGCCTGGACCTTGGCGGCAGACCCCGCTGACGGCTCCTTTACCGGCTGGGTTGACGCCGGAAGCCCCATCGAGATCTGGGCTTCGGCGGAGGGCGGTTACGCCGATGGCAAGGCGACCCTTCCCGCCTCCAGACCCGGAGACCGGATCGAAAACATAGAGATCCGCCTGGGGCGGGGCGCTCGCCTGACCGGGAAGATCCTGGGCATCCCGTCCCCAGGAACGGGAGTAGAAATCTACGCCGAGCCTGCTGCCCACGACGGTCGTCAACCCAGATCCGGGAAGGTGGATGCCGACGGGCGTTATGAGATTCCCGGACTCCTCCCGGGGACCTGGGACGTGAAGGCGCGGAGCGGCGAACGGACCTTGACGGAGAGGGTGATCGTGGAGCCGGAAGAAATAGAAATAGGGCTCGACCTCACGTTTCCTCCAGTTTTCGAAATCCGCGGCCGGGTTGTGTCAATGCCCGACGCCAAAGCGTCCTTGAAAGACCTCTTGTTTCAGAGCGAAAACTCGGAGGTGTCCGCGTCGGTGTCTCAAGACGGCTCGTTCACGGTGGAGTTGGAGAACGGGGCGTACCAGGTCAAGCACGACGATCTTATTCATACCGGAGGGCCGGTGGTCATAGCCGACGCGCCGCTGGACGGGGTCGAGATCCGCCTCGTCCCAGGGGCTCGGCTCCAAGGCCGGATCCTGGGGCTGCCTCCAGAACAGTCCTCTCTGTCTATCTCTGCGAAGAGCTTCCACCCCAAGAGATCTACGGGCAGATTCTTCCCGCTCATGATTCCTATGTGATCGAAGGGCTGAATCCCGGCGATTGGCAGGTCCAGGCACACCTGGAGGATCGGGTTGTCACGGGCAAGGTCACCATCCCACCCGGCGAGACCCTGGCGACGCTCGACCTCGATCCCGCCTTCGGAGAGTTGACCTTGTCCGGCCGCTTGGCCGGCGGGGGTCCGGCAGTGGAATTCATGCACGTCGAGCTTCTGCAGGAAAGTCCCGAGATCTCCTACCAACCCGGCGCAAGAGAGTACGGGATCTTCCGTTTCACAGAGCTTCGTGAAGGCAACTACCGATTGCGGGTGTACGCGGATTCAGCGACGGGCGAGAACGTGCTCCACGAACAGGACATCGAGCTCTCCGCCGATCGCGACGTGATGATCGATCTTTCTAATACCGACATCGATCTAAAAACCGTCGAGAGGAGGTCTCCGTGACCCGAAACCGGTCTTCCGCCCTCGCGCTGTTTCTTCTGACAATACCCCTGTGCTCCTCCATCGCGGCACAGAGCAAGACGTCTACGGCCTTGAAGGGCCGCGTCACGGACACGGAGGACCGGCCCCTCGCGGGGGCCGAGGTCTGGCTGTTGCCCAAGGAGAAGCCTGCAAACGCTGCATGGGAGTGGAAGCGGATGACAGTGACCGGCGAAGACGGCGGCTTTTCGGTCACGGGCTCAGAGAAGTCCTCTCTCACGGTCTGCCTCGCCGGCTATCTGCCCGGGGAGATCCGAGCGGACGCCTCTGAAGAAAAGCCGCACCGGATCCAGCTCAAGCCCAGCGCCAGGATCTCCGGCAGGGTCGTAGACCCTGCCGGCAGGCCGATCCCAGGCGCGCGAGTGACGGTGACGGCGACATTCCACCTGGCAAGCGGTTTCTGTGGGGTCTCGGCACCTCCCTACCCGCCACCTTCACCTTGTGGCGTTTGGGAGGTCCATACCGACTTCAAGGGTTTCTTTCGATTCAATCATCTGCCCTCTGGCTGGAAAGAGATCGACGCCTACGCCCAGGGCTATACGCCCGCCAGCGACCGACGCGAGGCAGTCACCGGTCAGGAGAGTACTTTGGACATCGTTCTGGCACCCGGAGCCGCGGTCACCGGCCGCGTCATGGACTCTGAGGGGCTCCCTGTTTCCGATGCATCCATTGAGATTTCCGCGCAGGAGTGCACTCCCGGCGACGACGACAAAGCCGAAACCGGAGTGGACGGTCTCTACCAGTTCCGCTGTGTCATGCCAGGCTGGCAGCGGCTCCAGGTCAGCCATGAAGGACATGAGCCCAACCTCGTAGAGGTCTTGCTCGACCCGGGAGACAACCTGGTCAATCTGCCGCTGGGCAAGAGAGTCGAGGAACAGGACGGCACCGCCGCCATGACAGGCCGCATCTCCGGTCTGCCGCCGGCAGTTGCGTCCGCGGTGGAGATCCGGGCAGCTCACGGGGAGATCTCGGGGGTGGATGGGAGCGAGCTTGGATTCGCGGACAAGATCATGATCAATGGGCGATTTCTCGGGATAGAGCCGGGTCTGTGGCCCAGCCGCGTGAAAGCGCGGAACAAGTATTTTCAGACGCTGTATGGAGTGTCCTCCTCAAGCGGTTTCTTCATCTACCTGCCGCCCGGGGAATGGGAGGTCTCGACCCGTGTCATGGGACGCGCCGCAAAAGGCCGGATCGAAGTCTTTCCGGATATGAAGGAAACGACTCTCGACCTCGACTTCGCCTTCGGGCAGAGGACCCTCTCGGGCCGCCTGTTCCGCGGAGGTAAGCCTGCTGGCGGCCTCCAGTCCGAGATATCGAGCCTGGACCCGTCCGACGGCATGACCCTCGGGTCGGGTGCCCGGTTCGGGACCTTCCGCTTCGAGAAGCTCCGGGAGGGACGTTACCTGCTGCGGGTGAAGGAAAGAGAAAAGATCCTTTATGAACAAGAGGTCGACCTGACGGCCGATCGCGAGTTGGTGATCGATCTCGCGAGCGCCGTCGTTCGGTAGACGCGATTCCTTACCTGCCAACGTGTATACTGCCCCTGAGTAAGGAGGCGCCATGTCAGCCAGCACATTGACCTCGAAGGGGCAGATCACCATTCCCAAGGATGTCCGGGACCGGTTGGGGCTGCGGGAAGGGGACCGGATCGTGTTCCAGTTCGACGAGCAGGGCCGGGTGATCCTTCAATCCGCGGAGCGCGATCCTCTGGGGAATCTCGTAGGCCTCTTGCGGCACCGGGCCAAGGAGCGGCCCGCGACTGTGGAGCAGATGGATGAGGCTATCCGGGCCAAGGCGGCGGAGAAGTACGGCAGGAGGAGGCAATGATCGCACTGGACACGAACGTCCTCATCCGAGTGCTGGTCGCGGATGACCCCAAGCAGACACCCTTGGCGGAGCGGTTGCTGCGCGAGGCTGCCGAGGAGGGAGAGCTCTGCTTTATCAGTGATCCGGTGCTCTGCGAGACCGAGTGGGTCCTCGACCGGTTCTACCGTGTTCCCCGGGCTGAGATCCTTGCCGCTCTCGAGAACCTCCTTGCCCGGCAGAGCCTGTTCTCGTTCGAAGACCCGGCCATTGTCAGAAAAGCTCTCGACGCATACCAGCAAGGCAAAGCAGACTTCTCCGATTTCCTGATCGGCGCGAAGTCCGAAGCGCGGGGTGCGCGGACGACCTTCACCTTCGATCGAGCCCTTGCGCGTCAGCAGGGCTTCTCGACGTTGGAGTAAGCTCGCGAAGAGCAGTGACGGCGTTCAATGGACATGTCCCTCCGCCACAGGTAGAATCCCCCTCTCTCCAACACACAACCTGCTTCGGGAGGAGATGGGGGATGTCGAAAACAGTCGTTTACTGCCTGCTCGCCGCCGCGCTCTGCGGCGCTGGCATGACCTACGCCGCCGAGTTGCCGGCGCTCACCCCGGAGGTCTCGTTCCAGGGCGGCCGGACCGTGGCCCTCCACGGCCTGATCGTCTCGGAGACGACCGCGACCGACCTGATCCTGGTCAACCTGGCCGCCGCCGGGAACCGCTGCACGGTCGCACTGACGACCGACGACGGCGACAGCCTCGGACCCGTGATGACGCTGACGCTGCGGGCTGGGGAGAGCCTCCCCTTCACCAACGTGTTCGAGCGTCTGGTCGAGTCCCACGGCGCCAGCGGCGCTATCGGCGCCAGGGCGGCGGTCTCCTGCGGCGGTGACTTCTATGCCTACGCCCAACTGGCCGACAACGACACCGGCCTGACCGACCTGGTCACCCCCGAGGATACGGAGATCGCCCTCGCGGTGCCGGCGGAGACCAAAGCCTGCCCGGCCGGCGCGGTCTGCTTCGACGCGCCCGGCCTCGTGCACGTCCCATCGCGGGGAGAGCCGGTTGGACGCGTGGACTTCCCCGCCCCCGCCGGCGCCATGAAGCGGTTCCGCCTCTCGCTCGACGTCACGGTCGGCGACTGGTTCCCCGAGGAGCCGAACGGCAAGCACCTGATCTACTGGTTCGTCGTCAACCGGAACTTCGACATGCCCGGCCTCCTCTACTTCCGCGGCCCCGGCAAGAACCAGGCGTTCGCGCGCCACGGCGTCGGCCTCACCCACCCGCAGAAGATCAAGGTCATCAAGCCGTTCACCGCCAGGACCGGCCGCACCTACCACGTCGAAAACGACTACGACATGGTGCGCGGCACCTTCAAGGTCACGGTCACCGACCTGGCGACGGGAGAGGTCAAGGCCACCCTCAACAGCCGGCCGAACCGGACGGGCTACAGCGTCAAGCCCAACTCCAAGTTCCTGGTCGACCTGGGTTTCCCGCCCGACGTGGTCGACACGGAGGTCCCGTCGTACGGTTGGCAGTACGCCAACGTCCACGTCGAGGCGTATCCCCAGTAGGACCGGTTTATGACGGGGGCTGACCTGTAGGGGCGCGATTCATCGCGCCCTCACTCCTCCGGCGGACGCATCCCGACCTTGAGGCTGGCGCGGCCGAGGTAGATCTCGTCGCCGGGCTGGAGACGGACGCCGCGGCGGTCCTGGCGGCTCACCTCGATCGGGCGGCCGTCACGGAAGATGCGGGTCGAGGAGGAGCCGGGCTCGGAGCGCAGCCAGTAGCCCCGGGCCGAGTCGTCCCAGGCGATGCGGGCCTGCTCGCGCGAGACCGTCTGGTTGATCTCGCCCTCTTCCAGAAAGGCCACGTCGTTGCGCCGCTTGACCCGGCCGTCCTGGTCAATGACCTCCGCGAGGCGTCCCAGGTAGATGCGCTCGGAGGAGAGGATGTAGACCTGCTGGGTGGCCTTGCCCTTGGTCACGGTCAGCTCCAGCACCGGCCGGCGCGCCGCTTCCGCGGTCGCCTTGGCCGTGACGGCCTCGGCCCGCTCGTAGGCGATGTGGAAGCGCCGTCCCCCGAACTCGGGCCCCGGTTCCTGATCGGACATCTGGACTTCGACCCCAAAACCGGGCGGGACGTCGCTCCCCTGATCGTGGATCCGGTCGCGGATCTCCTCTTCCAGGTTCCACCCCTCGCGCACGATGGCGTCGAGCTGGTCGCGCTCCTCCGGGCCGCTCACCAGCAGCCGGATACGCAGGCGGTTATACGGGAAGATCCGCTTGCCGCCTCCGGCCGAGACCACCTTGCCGGCGACCTCGTCGAGGATCGCGCGCCGGACTTCCATCGGCTCCGTCCCCATCTCCCAGGGTCGGACCCAATGGCGCAGTTTCTTGAGGATGTCACCCAATGAGTCCATAGGGCTACACTCTATCGGATCAATCCCAGCTCCGCCGCCTTCTGGACGATCTCCCCCGCCGCCTTTGCCGCCACCCGGCCGCCGTAGCCGCCGTTCTCGACGATCACCGCGAAGGCGATCTTCTTCCCTCCCTGGCTGCCGTAGGGCGCGAAGCCGATGAACCAGGAGTGGGACGGCTTGCCCTGCACCTCGGCCGTGCCGGTCTTGCCCGCGATCGCCGGCACGATGCCCGACAGATGGGAGGCCGTGCCGTTGGTCACGACCCGGCGCATCGACCGGGCGAGGAGACCGACGGAGTCGCCCGGCAGCACCTCGACCGCCTCGCCCTTGCGGGGGTTGCTCTCGCCCACGATCCAGCGCCCCTCGGGCATGGCTCCGCCGTTGGCGACGGTCGCCGCGACGCGGGCCATCTGGAACGGCGTCGCGGTGACCTGGCCCTGGCCGTAGGACGCCTGTGGCAGGGCGTCCTTCAGCTGCTCCGGCGTGTCCGGACGGGCGACGGAGATCCCCATCGCCTTGGCCGTCTCGAAGAGCTGCTCCGGCCCGACCTCGTAGGTGCCGAGCTGGGCGAAGTAGGCGTTGCACGACTGGCCGATGCCCTTTTCCATGTTCACGGTGCCGTGCGGCGAGCGCACGGTGGGATCGTCGCGGACCGGCCGGCCCCAGCCGCGCACCCGGTTGCCCATGCGGCCGTCGGGCAGCGGCTTGCATTCGAAGGTCCGGCCCGCAATCGCCGGGTCCTTGCGCAACGCGGCCATGGCAGTGACGATCTTGAAGGTCGACCCCGGCGGGTAGATCCCATAGCGCGCCCGGTCGATCAGCTCGCTCTCGGCGTCCTCCAGGTCTTCGACCGGCAGCCGCCGCGGCCACGGGTAGCCGGCGCTCGCGAGCAGGTCGCCCTTTTCGACGTCCATGACCACGGCCGACGCGCCCGCTCCGCGGCCGACCTCGCGGGCGTACCGCTCCAGGATCTCCTCGACCGCGAGCTGCAGGCGGACGTCGATCGTCATGCGGACGTTCCGGTCCCGCTCCAGGACCCTCTTCACGTCCGGGTGCTCGGGACGGTAGCGGTGGCGCAGCAGCGGGATCAGCTCGTGATAATCGAACCGGATGAGGTTGGACATCGTGCCGTCCGGCTGCCGGACGTCGACCACGGCGGCGTAGTCGTCATAGCCCTGGAGACGGATGCGCGAGTCCCGCTCGACGTAGGAGGTGTTGCTCGCCGCCCAGTTGACCCGGTTGCGGAGGTCGCCGAGCAGGTGGAAGGTCCGCCCGTCGAAGGGATAGTGGCGCCGGCCTTCCGCAATGTCCTTGTCGAGCGGGACGCCGAGGGCCGCGTACTTCGCCCGGTGCTTCTCCAGATCCTGGGGGTCGCTCGCCGCGAGCGGCAGGCCGTTGCGGTCGTAGATCACGCCGCGCGGGATGGTGTCGGCGATGTCGGCGAGGCGCGGGTTGTACTGGAACCGCCGCCAGCCGTCCGCCTGGAGGGTCAAGGCGCCGCGGGTCAGGACGTCGTCGTCCTGGAAGACCTGCACCCAGGCCGCCCGGGCGACGATCGCGGCCAGCGGTACCGCGAGGGCGATCGCCACCCACTTCGAGGCGCCGCGGAACCGCTGCGTCGCCTTGCCGTCGCCGGGGCGGGCGGAGATCGCGAGCAACATCCCGAGGACGAAGAAGTTGGCGATCATGGCAGAGCGCCCGAAGCTCAGGAACGGCGAGACGACGCCGGAGAGGGGGAAGAGCCCCACCACGCCGCCGCCGATCAGCAGGATGGGCAGCGCGATCACCAGCGTCAGCCCCAGCGCCAGGAAAAAGCCGTAGACGCCGCCGGCGCGTTGGGCGATCCGGAAGCCGCGCGCGACCAGCAGCGCGTAGAGGGCGAAGACCGCCAGGAGCCCGAGGAAGCCCAGCTCCTCGCCGACCGCGGCCAGGATCATGTCCGTATGGGCCTCGGGCACCCGCCCGGGGTCGCCGAGGCCGAGCCCCATGCCGGACAGCGATCCACCGGCCAGGGCCCACAGCGAATGGGCCACGTGCTCGCCGCCGCGGAAGCCGTTGTCCCACGGCGAGAGCCACATGCCGATGCGGCCGGTCACCGTGCGCGGATAGCCGACCTGGTAGCCGACGAAGAACGCCGCGACCAGCAGCAGCAGACCCGCCGCCGCCATCACCGGCCGGCCGCCGCGGGCCACGCTGTAGAGCAGGAAGAAGAGGACGGAGAGCACCAGGGCGGGGCCGAGGTCCTTCTGGAGGAAGAAGAAGAACAGCACCACCCCGATCGCGATCATCGGCGGCAGCACGTACTCCAGCTTGGGGATGCGCAACCAGCGGGAGACCGATGCCAGGCCGGGCCGCCTCTCGGTCAGCTCGCGCAGGAACTCCCAGCGCTCCACGAAGTAGCCGGCGAGGAAGAGGACGACCAGGATCTTGATGACCTCGACCGGCTGGAAGCCGAAGAGGTTGACCTTGGCGTCGCTCCCCCCCGGGCCGCTGCCGAAGCTGATGAGGAGGACCGACAGGAGCACGGCGGCGAGGAGCGGCGCGAAGGTCATCCGCCGCAGCGGCGAGCGCTCCCAGTCCACCAGGCTCGCCGCGAGCATCAGGACGCAGCCGAGGACCACGCCCTGGGCGAAGGTGCGGAACAGCAGCATGTCGCGCAACGGATCGCGGACGCTGACCATCAGCATGAAACCTAATCCGGTGAGGACCAGGACCGCCGGGAGGACGAGCTGGTCGCCCCGGAAGCCGCGCAAGGACCAGACGAGGTGGACCAGGGCGAAAACGGCGAGGAACAGCGCGGCCCAGCGCCAGAAAACCGACCGGAACTCGTCCGGGCCGCGGACGATCAGCCGCGGCTTGACCTGGCGCACCTGCGCCGCGCTCAAGAGCCGCACCGAGCGCTCCCCTTCCCCATCGGCGGCTTCCAGCCGCTCGCGCAGCGTCTCCAGCCGGCTGTCGTCCTCGATCTCGGAGGCGGAGACCCGGAGCCTGCCGAGCTCGCCGACGTTTTCCACCGGATCGCTCCCCGGGGCGAGGCGCTGCCAGATCTTCCCCGCGACGAAAGCGCGCTCCCCCGGACCGCTGTACGGCGGCAGGACCGGGACGAGGTCTTCGGCCTGCTGGAGCTCGCCGAGGTGGAGGACCTGGCGGGTCCGGCGCTGCTCTTCGACTTCGCCGAACGAGCGGGTGGCGGCCCGGTAGACCAGGAAGAAGCCGAAGAGGACCACGGCAAGAGCCGCCAGGAGGAGCACCGTCTCCCGGCCGCGCCGCGCCTTGGGTCCGGGCAGGCCGGGGATGGGCGAGGCGAGCGGCTTGCGGAGCTGCTGGCGTTGGCGGTCCGCGGGAGTACTGCGCGTTACAGTCATCTGAAGCCCATAGGGATTTCGAAGCTGAGGGAAAAGTCTTCGTCCTCGTCGCTCATCTCCGCGAGCCGGATCTCGATCGCGCTCAGCCGGCTCGCCGCGTCCGCCCGGTTCTGACGGACGTTGGCGTAGGTCGAGATCTCGTTGTAGATGTCGATCGCCCGCCGGAAATCGTCGCGCGCCTGCTCCAGAAGCCCCAGCTCCTGTTCGGTCCCCTGCGCCCGGAGCGCCCGGGCGTAATAGTCGCGGCCGCGCATCCGGAAACCGTCGGCGAGCATCGCCCTCTCGCGCCGGCCGAGCTCGTAGCCCCGCCGCTCAAGCTCGCCGAGCGACTCCTGGAGCTTCTCCAGGTCGAACTGGTCGTAGGCGTAGATCCGCGCCAGGCCCAGGAAAGGATCGGGCCACTTGGAGGCGCGGCTCGCCGCCGTGCGGAAGCCGGCAACCGCCTCGCGGCTCTTCTCGTCGGCCTCGCTCCTCTGGCCGCGCTGGCGCAGGCTCTGCGCCTGGATGCGATCGATCTGGGCCTGGCAGTAGAGCATCTTGGCCCGGCTCTCGAAGTCCAGGAAGCTGCTCATGCCGACGATCGTCTGCAGGTAGCCGTGGGCCCGGCGCCAGCCGTTTTCGGTGGTGGACGGGCTGTCGCCGTGATAGCTCTCGATGATGCGGTCGGCCGCCCGTACCAGGGCCTCGCGCAGCTCCTCCTCGGCCCGCCTCACCGAGGAGGTCTTGACGAAGGTGTAGCGGTCGATTTCCCGGTAACGCCGGGCCAGCTGGTCGAGGTCGGGGCTTGGGCTGGTCACCAGCTCGTCGTAGATCTCCCTGGCCTGCCCCTGGAGCGACGCCTGCCACATCGCGAAGGCGATCAGGAACACGCCGGCGAGCGCCAGGAACCGGCGCCTCCAACGTCGCCGTGGGCGAGACGGGGTGACCGGCATCGGCGGCACCGGCGGCGCCGCCTGCTCCATCTCCGGGAACGCGGAGCTCGGCGGCGGGCCGGAGCCCACGGCCGGCGGAGGGGGGGGCGGCGGAATGATCGCCGGGACCGCCGCTCCCGTCTCGTGGGTGCGGCGGGTGGCGCCGCCGGAGTCCAGGACAGGAACCGGCTGGCCGGTGCGGCGGGTGGCGTCCAGGTTGGAGTCCGCCACCGGCGGCCGGCCGCCGGTCCGCCGGGTCATGTTGAGGTCGTCCCCGGTCGCGGCGGCGGCCTCGCCGGCCAGCGGCTGTCCCTCCGCGAGGGCCAGGAGGTCGGCCTCGAGCTCCGCCGCCGTCTGGTAGCGGTGCTCGACCTTGAAGGCCAGGCTCTTGCGGATGATCTTCTGCAGCTTCGGGTCGACGAAATTCGGCAGCGGCAGAGGCGGCGTGCCCTGGCGGATGTGGCGCTCCAGCTCCTCGCCATCGACGCCGGGGAACGGCCGCCGGCCGCTCACCATGATGTAGAGCACGACGCCGAGCGCCCAGAGGTCCGACTGCCGGTCGACGACGCCACGTTCGAGCCGCTCGGGAGGCGTGTAGGGAAGGCTCCCGAACAGGTTGGTCGTGAAGCGGCGGGTCTGGGAGAGGTGCTTGGCGATACCGAAGTCGAGCACCCGCACCCGGTCCCCTTCCTGGAGGCGGATATTCTCCGGCTTGATGTCGCCGTGGACGATGCCGTGGATCCGCCGGCCCCCCACTTCGGCCGAGAAGTCGTGGCAGGTCTCGAGCATCTCGCAGAGCTGGAGCGCGATGTGGACGGCGCGATCCTCGGGGAGCGGCCCGCGCGCGATCACCTGCGACAGGTCGATGCCGGCGACGTACTCCATGCAGAACCAGAAGATGCCGTCGTCCTCGCCCTGCTCGTGGACCGCCGCCACCTGCGGCGCGACGCGGGCGAGCTGCGCCTGGAGCGCGACGCCGTTCTTCTCCGCCTCCAGCATGTCGGGATCGGTCTTGTGGACGCGGACGACCTTGAGCGCCACCTCGGCTTGCTGCTGCGGGTCCCAGGCGAGCAGGACGTCGCCGATGCCGCCGCGGCCCAGGAAGTCGCGGATCTCGAAGCGGCCGACCTTTTGATAGACCAGCATGGTCAGCGCCCCTGTCCTGATCCGGCCTGCACCTGCACCGCCCGCTGCTTGGAGAGCGTGCCGAAGCGGTTCCAGCGGAAGACCTCGTCCACCATGTCGGCCGCCGCGACGCGGACCTGGGGACCGCCGTTGCCTTCGATACGGTTCTCGATCAGCGCCGGCCGGCTGCCCTCACGGATCTCGATCCCCGGTTTCTTCTCCCCCGCGCCGGTGCCGTTGTCGGAGATCAGGTTCTGCAGGAGACGCGGCGAGGCCCCGGCGGACAGCACCACCCCGGTCCCCGGGTTGTCGTGGATCGTGCAGAAGCGGATCTCGGACTGCCCCGCGCCGAAGACCTCGAGGCCGGCGGCGGTGGCGCCCGTGACCTCCAACCCCTCGATCACGACCTCGGAGTCGACCAGCCGGACGCCGACGGCAAGCGGCGACTCCGGAGCGCCCACGATGCGGAACCCGGAGAACCGCGCCCCCCGGACGTTCTCGGCGAGCACCGCCGGCGCCGCGCCGGCGGCGCCCCGCGGAATCCGCAGGACGGCCCCACGCGGCGTCCGGCTCACCAGGCTCACCCCGTCGGGGATCTCGATCCGCTCGACGTACTCGCCGGGCGCCACCTCGACGGTCTGGCCTGGGCGCGCCCGGGCCAGCGCCTCGGTGATCGAGCGGAAGGCCTCGCCGGTCCCGACGCGGAGGACGCTGTTTGTGATCGGTGCGGTCGGTGCGGCCGGCGTGGGAGTCGTGGGGACCGGTCCGTCCCCCGGGGCGCCGAAGCGCCGGAGGAGCGGCTCGCGGAAGTAGAACAGGGCGGCGGCCAGGGCGATCAGGACATAGAGCACCAGGGCCGGCTGGCTGACGAAAGGACCGAGCCAGCGCTCCATTCCCTCGGGCCGGGCGCTCGCGGCGCCGCGCCATGATTGGAGCGGTGGGGCCGAGCCGGCGGGACGGACAGTGGACGCGTAACGGTCCCCCTCGACCACGACGACCGAGATGTTGTCCTTGCCGCCGGCGGCGTTGGCGGCGGCGATCAGCTCGTCCACCGCCTCCCGGGGGCTGCCGGCGTGGCGCTCCACGAGTGCCAGAATGTCACGCGACGGCACCAGGTCGGACAGGCCGTCGCTGCACAGCAGCAGGGCGCTCTCGGGCTCGAAGGGGATGCTCTGGACCTCGATGAACTCGGGGTCGTCCGGCTCGTGCGGGCCGGAGCCGACGTCGCGGAAGATCTCGTTGCGCCGGGGGTGGCGCATGGCGTCGGCCTCGGACAGCTCGCCGGCGTCCTCGCGCCCCCCGATGGGCGAATGGTCGTGGGTGACCTTGCGGATCTCGCCGCGCCGCAGGAGGTAGAGGCGGCTGTCGCCGACGTGGCCGATGGTCGCCTGGCCGCCGTCGAGCACGGCGACGGTGAGGACGCAGGCCATGCCGGTGAGCGAACGGTCGGCCTGGGCGCGCTCGTAGATCTGCTTGTTGGCCAGGGCGATGGCCTCGCGGACCAGCCGTTCGCTGTCGGTGGTGCGGCGGGAGAGGCGGGCGCGCAGGGTGTCGAGCGCGATCTGCGCCGCGACCTCGCCGGCGGACTCGCCGCCGACGCCGTCGATCACGGCGAAGATGCCGCGCTCCGGCTCGCAGAGGACGCGGTCTTCGTTGTTCTCCCGTTCCCGGCCGGCATCCGAGCCGGCCGCGGCCAGCGGGGGCCTCGGCATGGGAGCTACCTCTCCTTGTCCGATCGCGCGAGCCACAGAAAGAGGACGATCAGCAAAACCAGGGCCAGCAGGAACCCCCAGCGGGCGAGGTACAGGCCGCTCACCCGCGGCCGAGCCTCTCGAAGTCGAGGAAGACCACGCCGGCGAGGCCGATCCGGCCCTTCTCCGGGAGGTCCCCCCAGCGGTCCAGGTCGCGCACGCCGCCGTCGGCGGCCTCGAGGCTGCGCGGCAGGGGGACGCCGTTGATCGTGGTGCCGAGCTTGCTCAGGTCCTTGACGCGGAACTTCCCCTCGGGGGTGCGCTGGAGCCGCGCGTGCTCGCGCGAGACGTCGAGCGAGGTCTCGAGGCGGAGGTCCACCCAGACGTCCGGAGCCTCCCGGCCGATGACGATCTCGTCCTTGGTCATCAGGAAGGTATGGGGTCCGCCGTCGTCCTGGTACACGATCCTGGCATACGCAGCCTGGGTGTCCATGGTTTCACGGCGGACGGTCATTTCGCCGCCGAGGCGCCGGGTGGTCGAGATGCGGTGCGTCTTCGAGCCGGCCCCATAGGCGGCGTCGGGCTCGTGGGCGAACTCCGAGACCACCTCGATCTCGCCGGGGGTGAGGGTGCCGTTGGGGTCCTCCTGGAAGCGGATGGACCACCGGCCCTCGGCGCTGACGACCTTGCGCGACGGCTCGGCCGCGCTCGAATCGGGCTTCTTGCGGAGCAACGGCCCCAGGAACCGGTCCCAGGCCGGGGCCGACTGGCGGTTCAGCCGCTCGACCTCCTTGTCCAGGAGCTGCGTGGCCTCGGACTCCAGCTCCTTGAAGATCGACCTCAGGTGGTCGTAATCGTCGGTGTGGAGGTAGACCTGGTAGAGGCTCGGCGCCAGGATCTTGGTCACCAGCGGCTCGAGGCTGCTCCTCATGTTCTCGCCGATGGCGAGGATCACGTCCCTGCCGGTCGCGCGCTCGTTCATGGGGAGATCTTATCCGGAGTCCGTGCCGGGAGGTTACAGGCGCAGCAGCTCCAGCTCGCTCCGCCGCAGCTGGATCTCTGAAAACAGCCGTTCCGCCGCCTGGTGATGCCTTCCCTGGAAGAGGAGGCGCACCTCGCCGTGCTCGCCCGGGATCTCCTCCAGGATCTTGAGGTCGGAGACACGGATCACGAGACGCGCCTTGACCGGGCCGCGCCGCGGCTTGAACTGGACCTCCTCGATCCGGTTCAGCGGGATGTCCATGGTCTTGAGCCGGCCCTTGAGAGCCCCCACGATGGAGTCCTTCACCTGCAGCTCGAAGCGCAGGAGGTCGTCCTCGAAGCGCACCAGCCCCGTGACGACGCCAAAGCCTCCATAGACGTTGATGAGGAATGGGACGCTCTCGCTCATGCTCTGCTGCCCTCCCGGCGAGGAAGAGTAGCAAGGTTGCCGCCAACAGGTTGTTCGGGAGGAAAAAGGCCCCGCGGGGGCCGGGGAGAGGTTGGTGGAAACCGACCCCCGCGGGCTGTGAGCACCAACTTAAGGATTGAGGTTCAGTTGTTGGACGCGGCCATCTGGGTCGCCTGCTTCTCCGCGGCCTCCTCCTCGGCGACCCACTGGGCGAGCACCTGCTCGGGGACCGGGGAGAGGGTCGCCGTCAGCGTCTGCTGGGCGCCGTTGCGGGCGACGGTGTAGGTCACCGCCTTGCCGACGCCGAGCGCGCTCTTCACCTTCTTGATCTGCTCCTTGTTCTCGGCCCGCAGGGCGATGCCGTTGAGCGAGACCAGCACGTCGCCGGTACGGAAGCCGGCAGCCTCCGCCGGGCTGCCCGCCGCTACCTGGGTCACGTGCCAGGCGCCGGTCGCCTCGTCCTTGTCGGTCTCGATGCCGAGCCAGCCCTTTTCGGCGAGCGTGGCCGCGCGCGCCTTGGTCGCCGTCTTGTCGGCGCATTCACCCTTGCCGGCACCGCCCGCCAGGGCCGCCGAAGAGAGAGCCATCGTCAGGGCGAGAGCGAGAAACGTAATCTTGTGCTTCATCTCGAACCTCCTTGGAATTTGTGGGAGCCGCCGCTCCCAGGTTTTGCTGCCGTTCACGTTGATCAGACTAGAGGGCGGCGACGTAAATGTCCTCAAGATGGAGTAAAAGGTTGCAACCCCTGTAATGAATTCGTAAAAGGCAGCCCGGACGGGGGCCGCACCGGCCTGAGGCCGGGGGTTTTTGCTCTATAGTTTCGACGTCATGAAGCTCGATGGAGGTCTTCGACGGCAGCGGCTGTGGGCCGGGTTCGCGGTGGTGCTCCTGCCGCTGCTCGTGCTCCTCGCCCTCCAGTACCGCTGGCTGGTCAAGCTCGATCAGACCTCGACCAAGGCCCATCAGGCGGAGCTCGACAACTATCTCGAAGCGATCACGGAGAAGGTCGAGTACACCTACCGCAAAGACGCCGAGCGCGTGCTCAACCTCCCGGCGTACATGTTCACCCAGGGCCAGATCGAGAAGGCGGAGCAGCACTTCAGAAAGAAAGGGGTGGAGGGGGCGAAGCACCTGTTCGTCTACAGCTTCGTCGTCGACCCGGACCATCCGAAGGACAGCCTCCTCTACTTCGACCCGTCGTGCGCCAGGCTCACGCCTCCCAAGTGGTCGTCCGAGGTGCGGGCGGTCTCCGCGGCGGCGGCCCCCTGGAGACTCCTGGCGCAGAAGGAGGCTCCCGTCAAGCGCGCCGTCCTCACCGTCGACGAGCGCGATCCGGACGTCCGCATCCTGCTCAACCCGATCACCGACGACGCCTGGCGGGTGGTCGGGGTGGCCGGCATGGTCCTCGACCCGGAGCACCTGCGGCGCGAGGTCCTGCCGATGGCCATCCACAAATCGCTGCCGGACCTCTTCAAGGACGACCAGCCGGTGGTGACGGCTTGGGACGGCCGGGGCCATCGGGTCTTCGCCAGCGGCCTCGCCGACAAACCCGGCGCGCACGAGGCCGACCGGGCCTTCTCGTTCGTCTTCACCGACTGGAAGCTGGTGCTGTCGAGCCGGCACGCCACGCCGGCCCAGGTGGCGCGGCGCAACTTCCTCGTCAACATCGGCCTCTCCGTGGCCCTCGCCGCCGCCTTGCTCGCCGGCATCGCGCTCACCCTGCGCACCGCCTCGCGCGCCATGACGCTGTCGCAGATGAAGAACGACTTCGTCTCCAACGTCTCGCACGAGCTGCGCACCCCGCTCGCCTCGATCCGCGTCTTCGGCGAGTTGCTGCGGCTGGGCCGGGTCGAGAACCCCGACAAGGTGCGCGAGTACGGCGAATACATCGAGACCGAGAGCCGGCGCCTGACGCAGCTCATCAACAACATCCTCGACTTCGCGAGCATCGAGTCGGACCGCAAGAGCTACCACTTCGAGCGGGCCTGCGTCGAGGAGGTGGTCGCCCAGACGCTCAAGACGTTCGAGGTGCGCCTGCGCCAGAGCGGTTTCCATATCGCCTATCAGGCCCCCGACGCGGCGCTGCCTCCCCTGCTCCTCGACCCCGGCGCCCTCGCCCAGTCGCTCAGCAACCTGCTGGACAACGCGGTCAAATACTCGAACGGCGGCCGGGAGATCGCGGTCTCGCTGCGGCGCGAAGGGGGCTGGATCGTCATCGCGGTCCAGGACCATGGGATCGGCATACCCGGCGACGAGGTGGGGAAGATCTTCGACCGCTTCCACCGCGTGAGCACCGGCCTGGTGCACGACGTCAAGGGGAGCGGCCTCGGGTTGTCGATCGTCCGGCACATCGTCGAGGCGCACCGCGGACGGGTCACGGTCGAGAGCCGGATCGGCGAAGGGAGCACGTTCTCGATCCACCTGCCGATCGACCCGCTCGGAACGGAGCAGGAGGCCGCGGAGCGCAGTGTCCAGGGCCAGCAGGGCCAGCAGAGCCAGCAACGCCAGCAGCCCGGCCCGGCGCAACGGGATCAACCCTCGGAGGCTTGAGGATGCGGCGCGTGCTGATCGTGGAAGACGACGAGGCGATGTCCGTCGCCCTGCGCGACGGGTTCGAGTACGAAGGTTATGCGGTGACCGTCGCGCCGGACGGCGAGGCCGGCCTGCAGCTTGCCACGGCGGAGCGGCCTGACCTGATCCTGCTCGACGTGATGCTGCCCAAGTTGAACGGCCTCGACATCTGCAAACAGTTGCGGAGCGGCGGCAACGGCGTCCCCATCATCATGCTGACCGCCCGCGGGCAGGAGATCGACAAGGTGCTGGGCCTGAAGCTCGGGGCCGACGACTACATCACCAAGCCTTTCGGCTTCATGGAGCTGCTCGCCCGGGCCGAGGCGGTGCTGCGCCGCTCGGGCGGCCAGGCCGCGCCGTTCAACGCTTGCCGTTTCGGCGACGTCGAGGTCGACTTCAAGCGCCACGAGGCCCACAAGGCGGGGCGGCCGCTCGAGCTGTCGCCGCGCGAGTTCGAGCTGCTCGCCTTCTTCTTCCAGCACCGGGGCGAGGTGGTGAGCCGCGAGAAGCTCCTCGACGCGGTGTGGGGCTACAACTCCATCCCGCTCACCCGCACAGTGGACATGCACATCGCCAAGCTCCGCAAGAAGATCGAGGACAACCCCGCCGACCCCCACTTCATCGTCACGGTCCACCGCCTCGGTTACAAGCTCACGGGGTAGACTCCCCTTCGATGCCGGTCTCGATCGACCAGGTGCGGAGCGCGCTCTCCGGCCACCAGCCCCGCTTGCTCGAACCCGAGCCGGACCACGTCCAGGCGGCGGTCGCGCTGGTGCTGGCCGGCACGGGCGCCGACCTCTCGCTCTGCTTCATCCGCCGCGCCGAGCACCCGCTCGATCCCTGGTCCGGCCACATGGCGCTGCCGGGCGGACGCGTCGACCCCACGGACTCCAGCCCGCAGGCCGCCGCCGAGCGGGAGACGTTGGAAGAGGTGGGGCTGGCCCTGGGAGATCCGCATCGGATCGGCCCGCTGTCGCATCTTCCGATCCGGCTGGGCGGCCGGACCACGCCCATGATCCTGTCGCCGTTCGTCTACGACCTCGGGGAGGAGCTGGTCCCCTTCACGATCAACCACGAGGTGGCCGAGGCGTACTGGATCCCCCTGGCTTATCTCTGGGACGCGAAGAACACCGGCCACCACAAATTCGAGTGGAACGGCGCCCGTCTCTCCTATCCGGCGATCCGCTTCCGCGACTCGGTGATCTGGGGACTGACCTTCCGCGTCCTCACCCTGTTCTCGGACGTCCTCGACCTCCCTCTACCCCACCTCGAAGAGATCCCCGGCCTGGGACGGTAGCTACAGAATCCAGGCGTAGCCGACCTTGAAGAAGAAGGTCTGGCTCGTCCCGGTACGCTCCACCAGGTGATTGCCCTCTTCGGTGTTGGTGTAGCCGAGGAAGAGGACGGTCTGGGGGTTCAGCTTGTAGGAGAAGAGGAGCTGGGTGAAGAATTCCTCCGTCTCCGGATCGAGGAAGGGCCTGTTCTCGTCCCGGAAGAGGGCCAGGTCGCGCTGCAGGTCCAGGTACTGGAAGATCCCCCGTACGAAGGAGCGGACGTTGAAGTTGTAGATGAGGCGGAGCTGCGTCAGGTGGGCCTCGAACAGCTCGCCCCCTTCGACGTCCAGACGTTGCAGGGTGTGCTCGATCCTGGCGTTCAGATGCCGGCCCAGCTTGAGCTCGGCGGTCGGGATCACCTCCAGGATGTCCGCCGCCTGGTTGTTGGTGAAGTCCACGGTCTCTCCGATGTCGGCATAGAGCGACAGCTGGGCGACGCGGTTGGGCTGGACGCGGAAGAAGGCCTCCGCCCGGTTCATGTCCTCGTAGAGCACGTCGCCGAAAAAGTTCCGGACGCGTTCCGTGTTGTGCTCCAGCGACAGCTCCAGGAACGACTGGCGCGGCCCGGAGACGTTGCTGAAGAGGTCGATCCCCTCGTCGGTCAGGTTGCCGCCGTGGTCCTCGGTCCGCTCTACGGAAAGCCCTACGTTCCACTGCGTGTACCAGTCGTCCTGCTCGCCATAGATCTGCCGTTGTACGAACACCTCCCCTTCGCGGATGTCGACCCGCGGGATGAAGCCGCTGTCGGCGCGGAACCCGGGAGCGCGGTCCTCGTAATCGAGCGACCAGAACCAGCTCGGGCCGGAAAATTCGTAGTCGAGCAGCAGCGCGTCTCCCTGGAACGCGTCGAGGCTCTGACCAAAAGCGGTCGCGACCGCCCGCGGGTACAGGGTGTCGGAGCGGAGGTACTGCGCCCTCAACGTACTGGCGGCGTTGAAGCGGATGAAGCTGTCGAGGCCGAAGACCCGGTTGTGGTAGCCGTCCCCTTCCCGCGCGGTTATCAATCCGCCCAGGGTCGAGTTCGCTCCCATGTCGCGCCGGTAGCGGACGACGCCGCTGGTCACCGACTCGTTCTCGAGAAGGATGAAGTCCGTCCCCTGGTTCGAGGGGATGAGGAAGGAGTTGACCTGGTCGTCGTTGGCGAAGACGCCAAAGGCGTTCCGGCCCTCCTTGCCGGTGAGCTTGAGGCCCCAGTCCGGGTCGACCACGGTGCGCGTGAAGACCGCCTGGAGAGGGGTCGAGAAGAAGTCGATGCCTTCGAGGAAGAACGGCCGCTTCTCGGGGAAGAACAGGGCGAAACGCTCGTTGACGTCGAGCTGCGCCACGTCGGCTTCGACCTGGGAGAAGTCGGGGTTGATGGCGGCGCTCAGGGTGACGTTGGGGGTGATGCCCCAGCGCGCCGAAACGCCCGGGGCGACCTCTTCGTCCCCTGTCTCGAGGCGGCTGCCCAACCCCGCGGCTTCGTCGGTGCGCTTCGCGGTCAAGGTCGGGGTGATTTCCAGGTTGCGGCCGGGTTTCAGGCCTTCGAAGCCGGTCACCTTGTCGACCTGACAGAGCAGGCAGTTGTTGCCGCGGGCGATCGGCGCGGCCGAAATGCGGTGGCGGACGTTCCTCGGGTAGGAGCGGCCGACGTCGACGCCCCAGGTCTGCACGCCGCCGGTGCGCGGGAAGCGGATCTGTTCGAGCGGGATGGCGATCTCGATGACGTATCCCTCGGAGGTGATCCGCGCGGCGGACGCCCAGATCATGTCGAAGGAGAAGTCCTCGACCCCCTCGTTCTGGCTGAAGATGGCGTCCGCCTGGACGCCCAGCGGGTTGACCCGGAACTGGAAGCCGCGGCGCTCGTCGTTGAAAGGGTCGACCATGAGCACGACGTGGTCGTCCTGGACCAGGGTATCCGTCGCGTCGCGGTCCATCAGGTGGGCGCGGATCGCGGACGGCTCCGGGTCGAAGGCCCGCCATGCCGCGTAGAGCCGCTCGTCGTCATAGGTGATCAGGAAGTCGGTCTTGACGGGCGGCGGCGTGTTGTCGCCGGGCGCCCATTCATACGGCAGGTCGAAGACCAGGGCGTCGGCCCAGGCCTGCTCGTCGAGCACGCCGTCGACCCGGACCTGCGACGTGGCGCGGCGGACTTCGAAACGCCGGGCCGAAGGCGTCTGGCGCTCCCCCCCCGCCTCCGGGGCGGTCTGGGCGGTCTGGGCGAGACCGGCGACCGGCAGCAAGAGAATGCAGAACCCCATGAGATGACGAAGCATCAGATCCCCTCCATACAGACAGACCCGTCCGAAAAGCCGGCACAGCGTATACGAGCTGAGTACGCATCGCACGGCGCCGGGTTGCGGCGGACTGCACGAGAAAGCTCACAAAGTTGGCAGGATTCGTGTCCACGCTTGCTCCTGGGGAAGCACCTTTAGAGAACAGAAGGTCTACAAGTTTCCGCTGAAGAAGGCCGAGCCCCCGCAGGGACGGATGTCCGGTCGAGGAAATGGGTATACCTTCTGGGTCGGTTCCAGTGCTACTCTTTTGTGGGATGGGAGATCTTTTCTTGTATTTGGATTCCTGTATTTGTGATTCACGTCCGAAGGCCGGCTCTGGGGATCTGTCTGGGATCGATCCTGAGGGGGGCCTCTTCGGGGAACCTATTTTTCCGGAATGTAGAGACCCGTTGTCGCGCGGGGGCGGAGGTCATGGAGGCCTCGGATGCTTCCCGGCGGAGGAGAGCCGCATGTCGCAAAAAATCTTTCGACGCGTGACCGTTGCCGCCGCGCTGGCGACGGCGCTCTGGCTCGGCGGTGCGCCGGCGGCGCACGCCGGCGCGTTCGGCATCGAGCTACCGGTCCTGGATACCGGCGTGTTCGATCAGCTGATGCAATGGTTCGGAGGTCTATGGGGTGGTGAAGGGGCTGCCAAGGGCTTGACGACGAGCTCCGGCGCGCCGGAATCCCCCACGACGGGACCGACCGGCTCCGGTGGCACGACTGAACAGGGCGGCACGATCGACCCGGATGGAGCCCGCGGCAAACTCGACTGAGCAGGGATGCCTTGGTGCCATGAGCTGACACGGCAAAGCACCTCGTGAGAGAATACGAGAAAGTTTTCTCTGCCTGAATTGGAGGGATCAATGTCGGGAGGAAAGAGAGGAGAGTACCATCCTGCCTCTGCCGAGCTGGATCGTTTCATGCTCGGTGAGCTGTCTCCCCAGGAGACCCGTCGCATCCTGGCCCACCTGCTGCCCGGCTGCGATCGCTGCCGGGAAGTGATGACGTCGCTCGCCGCCGCGATGTTCTTCCCCGGCCGGGTCGTGGAGGAGGCTGGCGCGGAGGCCGGCGCGGAGTACGACTTCCCGATGTTCAAGGCCCTCGCCGCCGCCCGCCGGTACGAGGCTGCCGTGAACCTCAAGAGGGCCGCCGACAAGAAGGCAGAGGCTCCGGCCCTGCACGAAGTCCCTGTCCAGCTGGAGATGCTGGCCCTCCGTGACCGTGACTGGGCTCGCTGTGAGGCTCTGATCGAGCGGTGCCGGGCTCTGAGGCACCGGGATCCGGAGACCATGGTGCTGGTTGCCGCGCTCGCCACGACGTTGGCCGAGCGGCTGCAGCCCGAGCTCTACGAGACCGAGATTCTGGCCGACCTGCAGGCCCGGGCCTGGGCGGAGTTGGGCAACGCCCGCCGCGTGGCCAACGATCCCAACGGCTCGGAGGCGGACATTGCCCGCGCCCTCGAGCAAGCGGGATATGGCACCGGCGACCCTCTCCTCCTCGCCCGCCTGATGGACCTCACCGCCTCTCTCTACACGGCGCAGCGGCGCTTTACGGAGGCCTTTCAGCTCCTCGACATGGCGTATCAGCTCTACCAAGGCGAGGGAGAACGTCACTTCGCGGGGCGGACACTCATCAAGAAGGGCATCGCCACCGGGCACGCGCTGGACCCGGAGAAGGCCGTGCAGCTGCTCGGCCAGGGTCTGCTATTGGTCGACGGCAGTCAAGACCCGAAGCTGGTGCTCGCCGCTGTCCACAACCTGATCTGGTTCTTCGTCGAGTGCGGTCGCCTGGAGGAGGCCAGCCGGCTTCTCGTGAAGAGCCGCGATCTCTACACCGCCCATGCCGAGCGGCTCGACGAGCTCAAGGTCCGCTGGGTCGAAGGGCGTATCGCGGCAGGGTTCGAGTTTGAAAAGGAGGCGGAGCGGGCTTTCCTGGAAGTCCGGGCCGGCTTCGCGGAGATCGATCTGCCCTATGACGCGGCCCTGGTCTCGCTGGACCTTGCGGTCATCTGGCTTCACCGGGGGTGGACGTCCCGGATCCGCGACCTGATCGACGAGACCCTGTCGATCTTCCGGGCGCGCGGCATCCGCCGCGAAGCGATCGGCGCCCTGCTGATGCTGCGCGAGGCCTTCGAGAAAGACCGCGCCACGGTCGCGCTGCTGCGCAACGTGGCTTCCAGGCTGCAGCTGCTGGAGCACGAGCCGGGCCTGCGGTCGGGCGCCGAATCGCAGATCTAGTCGGAATTCAGAAGAGAGCGGGCGGGGCGAGCCCCCGCCCGCCCGTCAATCCTCGGCCCTGGGTTTTCCGCCCCTGGGCGCTCCTCCCAAGTCCGTCCTCTCCTGTTCGGCCAGCGCGGCTCGCACCGCGTTCTGGATCAGCTTCTCGAGCTCCTGGGAATCGAGCGATGGGCTCGGCGGCGGCTCGGGCGGCTTGCCGAAGCCGAGCTTCTGGAACCGCTTGAGGAACTCCTCCATCATCGCCACGTCGCCGGAGGGCCTGCTTTCCGGATACAGCGTCTGGAAAAAGACGCCAGGATCGACTTCCAACGCCCTCAGGATCGCCAGGATGTGCCGGAACTTGAGCTCCATCCTCCCGGTCAACACCTGGCTGACGTAACCGGGACCGGCACCGAGTTTCTGGTCCAGGTCCTTTCGCGTCAGGCCTGCGGCCTGCATCACGGTCTCGAGCAGCTTCGTGGCCCGACGGACTTCTTCCTCTATGGTCATGGTCCAGAGTCTATCTCACTCAGTGAAGTCATCCCAACATCGAGTCTTTGAAAGACGTAACGAGATGAGGGGACAACGGCTTTCAGACGGGTCGGCGTTACGCATGTCCGCTCCACTATTGTAGCGCTGGTGAAGGAAGTGTGCCGCGGACAGGACAGAATTTAAAGCAATCCGGCCGCCCGGGCGGCGAGGACCTCGCGCAGGAGATCCTCGCCCACCACTTCGTGGCGCCATCCCTGGAGGTCGGACGGGAGCAGTGGCTCTGGATCGAGGGCGCGGCGCAGCAGCGCGTCGAGCGTCCGCCGGGGGGCCAGGATCTCCGGCGGGATGCCCAGGGCCTCAGCCGTCTTCCGGGACCGCTCCCGAAGCCGCTGGGACAGCTCCTTGAGACCCGGAGAGAACGGAGTTTGCGAGACCCGGGGGGGGAGCGCTTCCTCGGGGATGCCGTCGGCCTGTTGGAGGATCTCGAGCCAGGCCGCTTCGTCGCGTGCCGCCTGGCCGGCGTCGAAGTCGGGGATCTTGCGGAGCTCGCGCGAGGTCTCGGGCCTGCGGGTGGCGAGCGAGAGCAGGAGCGCCTCCTTGAGGACGAAGTTGCGGGGCAGATCGCGTTGCCGCGCTTCGCGCTCGCGCCAGGCGGCAAGCGCCTGGAGCGCCGCGAGCTGCCGCCGGTTGAGCCGCCCCGCCCCCTTGATCCGGAGCCAGGCCGTCTCCAGGTCCTCCTCGAAGCGGCCGGTGTCGAGCAGCGCCGCCGAGTCTTCGAGCGCCCACTGCAACCGTCCCTGGGCCGAAAGGTCCTGCCGCAGCCTTTGATAGAGAGGAAGAAGGAAGGCCACGTCCTCGGCGGCGTAGGTGAGCTGGGCCTCCGAGAGCGGCCGGGCCAGCCAGTCGGTGCGGGTCTCCCCTTTCGGCAGCTCGACGCCGAAGAGAGCGGCCACCAGCTTCTGGTAGCTTAGGAACGCCCCCGCTCCCGCCAGCGCCGCCGCCACCTGGGTGTCGAAGAGCGGCTCGGGCACAACACCAAGGCCGCGGTAGAAGACCTCGACGTCCTCGCTCGCCGAGTGCAGGACCTTGACCGTCCCAGGCGCGCGGAGGATCTCCGCCAACGGCGCCAGATCCTTCACCTTCACAGGGTCGACGAGGTAGACGGCCTCGCCGTCGGAGACCTGGATGAGCCCCAGCCGGTGGAAAAAGGTCCGCTCGCGGACGAACTCGGTGTCGAGCCCCAGGGCAGGCAGCTCCGTCCACCGCCGGGCGGCGGCGGCGAGATGGGAATCGGATTCGATGAGGGAGTAGGAATTCCGGTTGAGGTTGCTCTCAATCACCGAGGGATTGTACGAGATGTCCGAGGAGAAGAAAGCCGCTGGAACTCCGCTCCGTCTCCGGCGGTCTGCCGGCGCTGCGGGGGTGGGGCTCTACGGCGTGCTCGCCTATGCGGTCACCGAACGCACCCGCGAGGTCGGCGTGCGTCAGCTGCTGCTCCTGATGCTCGTCGGGCTCGTTCATTGGGTTCGTGCTATCGTTTTCGGCACTTGGTTCTACAACCTGAACCCCGAGAGGAGATCTCTAATGACTGTCCAGTCTCCCCCCCCATATCCGCCGCCGGGTCCGCCGGCCAAGAAGGGCCTGAGCCCGCTCGCCTGGGTCGGCATCGGCTGCGGCGCCCTCCTGGTCGTCGGCTTCATTGTCTTCGCCGTCATTACTTTCGTCATCGGGAGGAAGGTCAAGGACATGGCCGACAACCCGGACGTGGCCGCCATGACCGCCATCGAGTGGGTGATCAAGGCCAACCCTGACGTCGAGCTGGTCGAATCGGACAAGGACGCCAAGACCTTCACGGTCCGCGACAAGAAAACCGGCGAGGAGATGACGGTAAGCCTCGAAGAGGCTAAAAAAGGCAATTTCGGCTTCAAGACCAAGGGCGCGGACGGCAAAGAGGAGACCGCCAACGTCAGCTTCGGCGACAACGGCATGACGGTCACCAACGAGAAGGGTGAGGTCGCCACCTTTGGGGCCGGCGGTGAGGTCAAGGATCTCCCCTCCTGGTTACCGGCCTATCCCAATGGCACTGCGCAGACCGCTCTCTCCACCAAAACGGACACGGAGAGCAGCCTCATCTTCACCGTCACGACCAAGGATTCGGTCGACCAGGTCATCAACTTCTACAAGGAGAAGCTCGAGGGCCAGGGCTTCAAGATCGATCAGAACACCGCCACCAGCAATGGCACGATCACCGGCGGCTCGATCAGCGCCACCTCCGAGGACGAGAAGCGCCAGGCCGTCGTCCTGCTCGGGGAGGGCTCCGAGGGGGAGACCTCGGCCACGGTGACCGTCACCGAGAAGCAGTAACCCCTACGCCAGCCGGGCTCTCGCGGGGGCCCGGCTGGCTGCTCAGGGGCAAGGACTCCAGGTGCTACACTTTCCGAGGGGAAGTGGCATGACGACCAAAGAGCTGATCCAAGCAGAAATCGAGAAGGTCGATGACGAGCACCTGGGTGAGTTGTATCGACTGATCCGGGACTTCACTCAGCATACGGAACAGGCAAAGCCGACCTTGATGTCCCGCCTGAAGCAGGTGCAGATTGAAGGTCCGGAGGACTTCGCCGCCAACCTCGACCTCTACGTGAGCGGCGGAAAGTAAGTTCACCTACGACGCTCCTCTCCCCCAGCACCCTCCGCAGCTCTGGAATCGAGATCGCCTCGCCTTTGTGGCCCTGGTGGCCGGTGACGTCGGTGGCCCGGGTGAGCGAGTTGTAGACCGCCTCCTCCACGGCCTCCACCGCCGCGAGGAACAGCGGGCTCATGGCGTCGTTGTGAAGCTCCTCGACGGTCCGGAGGCGCTCCTTCGGCTCGAACGGAATGGGGTTGCGGGTCGAGAAGGCGATCGCGAAGTCGCCGGCCTGGACCTTCTGCTGGAACAGGTTGCCGCCGTGCGGCAGGATGGCATTGAGCGGCCCGGGGGAGAAGATCCCCGGCCGGACACCGAGGTCGCGGATGCGGGGCCGGGGCTCGGGCGCGGCGCTCACCAGGCTTATCAGGGCGACCGCCAGGAGGAGCGGCCTCAAGCCAGCTCCTCGATCCAGAGCACGTGGGTGGCGAGCGGCCCGGCCTTCAAGGTGTCGTGGAGCTTGCGGTCCGCCGTCACCAGGGGACAGTTGGCCTGGACCGCCAGGGCCAGGTACAGGGCGTCCCTCAACGTGCAGCGGTTCTTCAAGGCCAGCGGCAGGGCATCCGCGATCAGCTCGGTCGTGCTGCGCAGCTCGAAGGGGACCTTGCGCAGCTCCGCCAGGATCTCATCGGCCGTGGGTGGGTCGATCTCACCCCAGACCACCCGCTGCCAGACGACCTCGGCCACTTCGAGATAGATAACGTCCGGGGCGAGCAACGCGCCGGGATCGGCGAGCAGGGCGGCGGCGCGGTCCGAATGCGGCTCCGGCAGATACCACTTCGCCGCTACGCTCGCGTCGACGACGAACTGGCGCATCTACCACCTCCGTCCGGACCGGATCAGGTCGACGCTGTCACTGGAAATGCGCCCGGCGAGGCGGTCCCGAAGCTGACGGGCCGCCTCCTGGGCATGGATCCTGGAGAGGCCGAGGGCCTCCTCCAGAATCGACCGCGCCTCGGCTTCCACCGTGCGCCCACGGGGCTCGGCCCGGCGGCGCAGCTCCTCCACCACTTCCGGGGTGACGTCATGCAGGATCAGCTTGAGCATCCCCGAAGCATACGCCACCCGGAAGCCCGAGGTCAGCGGGGGACGGTTAACGCGGAGAAGAGGGCGCCCAGAATGGCGCCCCTACGCTACTGGCGCCAGGCGACTCGGGAGACTGTGGCCGTGGAGACGACGGCGCCGTCGACCACCAGACGGTAGGTCCCAGGCTCCGCCACCTCGAGGACCCCGCTCTTCGCGGTAAGAGGCCGCCCTTCGAGGGTCGCCGAGCCGCCGCTCCACGCATAGGCGAGGAAGGCATTGGAGGAGGCCGTGGTGGAGCCGGCCGGCAGGATCGCCGGCGCCGCGACGAGGCTGCCGGTGGAGGGCGCGGCGCTCAGGCGACGGTTGGCGACCAGGCTCTTGCGGAACGTGCCGCGGCTGCCGCGGCTCACCACCAGGATGTTGAGCTGCTCGACGCTGCTGCCGGAGCGGCCGGGGTCGGCGAGCGAGTTGACGTAGACCCGGTCGCCGAACTGGGTGGAGTGGATCTCGTTGCCGTCGTAGCGCACGTCGTTGACCGGCCCGGCCTCGGGCTCGACGTCGAACAGCGGCAGGCCGGCGTTGTCGACGAACAGGGAGCCCGACACCACGCCGCCGACGGGCCGGGCCCGCGACCGGTCCTGGGTGGAGAGGAACGGGATGGCATAGATCGCGGCGCCGAGCGACTGGTTGATCGTCTCGAAGACGCCAGGGCTCACCTCGTTGCCAAAGAACCGGGAGCCGGTGATCTGCGCCGTCGAGCCGCCGAGGTCGACCGCGCCGCCGCGCTCAAACGCCGTGTTGTAGGCAAAGGTGGTGCGAGAGATCCGGACGTCGGACTCGCGGCTGACGGCGAGCCCGCCACCGCCGCTCGGATCGCCGAACGCGTCGGAGCGGAGGACCATGGAGTCCTCCAGGGTGAGCGCCGCGAGGTCCGCCTGGATCGCGCCGCCGAACCCGCCCTGCCTCTGGGGACTGCGCTCTACGTCGCAGTCGAAGAAGACCGTGCGTTGCAGCGTCACGACGGCGCGGTTGTCGGCGGCGCTCCCGGACTGGGGGACCCCGTCCCCGAACAGCCGGCTCGCATCCCCGCCCGCCAGCAGGCAGCCGCCGGCGTGCGCCGCCGTCCCGGTCCTTCCGAACCGCCCCTGGAAAAACGTATCCGCCACCGCGAGCCGAGCGGGCCGGCGGTTGATCGCGCCGTTGCCGGTGGAAGCGTCGGCGGCGTCATTGGAGACGACGTTGACGGCGCCGCCGGCCCCGGTCTCCGCCGTGAGCGTCGCGCGGTTGCCCTGGAAGACCGAGCCGAGGATCTCGACGACCGCCCGGTAGTTGCTCACCGCGCCGCCATGCTGCGCCTCGTTCTCGAGGAAACGTGACCGGTGGATGGCGAGCGTCGTCTGGTCCTCGGCGTGGACGGCGCCGCCCGTGGTCGCCCCCAGGGCGGGACAGCAGGTATCGGCGTCGGCCCGGTTGTCGATGAACGTCGAGCTGCGGATGGCGACGTTGGCCCGCGGCATCGTGACCGGGGCCGCCCAGGTGCCGATCGCGTAGACCGCGCCGCCGACCCAGCCCGCCTGGTTGCCTTCGAAGTTGCTGTTGAGGACGTTCAGTACGGAGTCAAAGACGTAGATCGCGCCGCCGGCCGAGCCCGGATGGTGCCCGGGGAGATTCACCCTATTGTCGACAAAGGACGAGCCCTGCACGGTGGCCGTCGAGAGCTCGACGGCCAGGGCGCCGCCGCGGTTGCGCGAATGGTTGCCGCGGAACTGGCACCGGAAGAAGGTGGCGGCCGAGTTGTTCAGGACGCGCACCGCGCCGTAATCGGTGACCGAAGCGGCGTTGTCCTCGAAGCGGCAGTTGCGGAACATCGCCTCGGCCTGGACCATCGAGACGCCGCCGGCGTCGCCGGCCGTGCTGGAGAAGCCGTTGCGGAAGACGATCCGCTCGAAAGTGATGAGCTTGCCGCGGGCGCGCGAGCCGTTCTTGATGCGCAGGATGCGGCGGCTGCGGCCGCCGTCCAGCACCACCTCGGTCCCCCCCGCCGCCCGGATCGTGAACGCCTTGCCCTTGTTGGAGAGGTCCCAGCCCTTCGGCGGCGACGCATAGACCCCGCCGGCCATCTCGATCACCCCGCCGTCCTTCACCTGCCCGATGGCCTTCTGCAGGTCGCCCCCTGGCGCGACGCGGACGAGGTTCTGGGCTGCCGCAGGGGAGACGGCCAGGAAGACGAACAGACTGAGGACAGAGAAAGAGCGAGCTGCGGTCATACCGGACTCCTTGCGGTGGGGAACACGGGGAGGGCCCCGCTTGTTCCACCGGCCTGGGTCAGGAGCCGCGCCGCTCCGCGACGTACCCATGGTCGTACGTCGTCACCTCGAACCGGTTCCCCCAGGGGTCGCAGAAATAGGCGGAGAACGCCTTCTGGTGGTCGTGGACCTGCGGCGCGGACCTTTCGCCCTGCTGGTTGTAGGCGGGGACCTCATCCCCCTCCAGACGTTCCAGGAACCGGAGGAACCCCGGCCCGTCGACGCGGAAGGCCACCCGGACGCTGCCGATCTCCATGCTGGCGCCGGGCGGCTCGCCCTGGAAGAGCGCCAGCATCGTGCCGCCGCCATTCGACGAGAGCATCAGCGGCCCCCGCGGGTGCGCCGCCCAATCCTCGTACTGCCTCAGGATCTCGAAGCCCAGAACCTGCTCGTACCACCGGGCCGCCTCGTAGCGGTCGGGGACGTACAGCTCGACGTGATCGATCTGCTGCACGCGGAACCCGTCGTTCGCCATGGCTCTCCTCGATAACGGCCGCGGTCGAACCCGCCGCCCAATAGCCCACAGGCTAACAAAGAAACGCCTCCCGGCGGGAGGGGGGGGTCCTGCCGTCCCGCTCTCTCCTCCTAGGCGCACCTTCTCTGGCAAGAGCATTCGCAGGACGACCCGCCGGCTCAACTAACACCGTCTTCTTTGGCGTCCCGGAGGCGCGAAATGTTTCACGCCCGGCGGCGGCTCGCCTTGATGTGTCCCTTCCAAGGAGGTCCTGATGAAATACCGCCTCGCCTGCGCCACAGCCCTGATCCTGACCCTCGCCGCCCTGCCCGCCGCCGCGCAGACTTACCAGGTGATCGACACCCAGACCACCCAGGTCTCCGGCAACCTGGCGCGGACCGACGTTACGGTCCAGGTCGGGAGCGACCCGCTCAACCAGTTCGGCATGCACCGGCTGGCCAAGGCGCACGGCGCCGAGCCCAAGGGCATCCTCCTGCTGCTGCCGCCGCTCGGCAACACGTTCCGCTTCTTCGAGCTCGACGAGCACGGCGTCTACGAGCGCTCGTTCGCCGCCTTCTTCGCGCTCAAGGGTTGGGAGGTCTGGGGCTACTCGCCGCGCGGCTCCGAGCTCGTCGCCGGCCAGTGCGAGTCCGGCGCGGTCGACTGCTCGGCGATGGCGGATTGGGGTCTCCAGGCGGTGGTCGACGACGTCGCCTTCATCCGCTCGCGGATCGAGGCCGCGCACCCCGGCGTCGATCCCTACGTCGGCGGCTTCTCGCTCGGCGGCATGACGACCATCGCGACGATCGACGCCCACCCCGGCGACTACGCGGGGGCCCTGATCCTGGAGGGCGCCCTCTATACCGAGGACCCGGCCATCCGCGCCATCAACCAGGGCTATTGCGACGCCACGGAGGCCGCCCTCGCGGCCGGCCAGATCTACGACGGCCAGAGCCTGCCGTTCATCAAGCTGATTGCTCAGCTCGCCGCCACGGCCCCGGACGCGCCGTCGCCGCTGCCGCCGTTCGCGGGACTCACCAACCACCAGGCGCTGATCGTGCTGCTGGGGGTCTACACGCCGGGCCCGCTCTCGCCGTCCCCCGGTTTCGTGCGCTGCGCCGGCAGCGTCGCCGAGGACCGGTTCTTCTACTGCACGGACGAGCGGACCATCACCCACAGCCTGGAGTTCCACGACTACGTGGACAATCTGACCCTGCGCGACATCTCCTGCTCGCTGGCCGGCGAGCGCACCTTCACCGACAACCTCGGGGCCTTCACCGCGCCGGTCTACTTCCTGGGCGGCGGGCTCGGCTTTGCCCCGTACGACCTCGACCTGGCCAACGTCCTCGGCTCGACCGACGTCACCTTCAACCACATCGCGGAGTTCGGCCACGCCGACCACTGGTTCTCGGCCGAGCACCGGTCGTTCCTGGAGGCCGACATCCTGCGCTGGCTGAACCGCCAGCGGTAGTTTTTCAGCGACAGGTGAGGGGAACGCCCGCCCCGCTCCGTTCCAGGGAGTGGGGCGAGAGCCCCTCACAGCTTCTTTGAAGTTTGTCGATTCGGAGGCGGGCCGTACCCCGGCCCGCCCTTTTTGAACCTGTCGCCGTCCCTCCCCCGGACCGGCCCGCACCCCGCGGGGAAGTGATACGGTCCAGAGCCCGATTGGCCCGGTGCTTGCAACCTCCCCTCCCTGATCGCAGAAGGCCCTGGCTTCTCCGCATTGAACCCCCTTCCAGACGAAGCCTTCCGCGGGGGAGCCGGTGTCGACAGCTCACCCGTGACTGGAAGGAGGACGCATGCACCACGCCAATCAGGATCTGGAGCGCTGTACCGATCTATGCCAGGAGTGTCACGAGGTCTGTCTGCAGATGGTGAACCACTGCCTGCAAAAGGGCGGCCGGCACGGCGAGGCGGGTCACATCCGGCTGCTGCTCGACTGCGCCGAGATCTGTGAAACCAGCGCCAACTTCTTGATCCGCGGCTCGGACCTCCACATGGAGACCTGCCGCGCCTGCGCCCAGGTCTGCGAACGTTGCTCGGAAAGCTGTGAGCGCCTGGGAGACGACGAGCGGATGCTCTTCTGCGCCGAAGTCTGCCGCCGCTGCGCCGCCTCCTGCAACGAAATGGCGGGGGCGATGGCTGCCCGCTGAGACGCTCTCTTCACTCTTCAAACGAACGCCCCTGGCCCAAGGGCCAGGGGCGCCCGCTCCGACCCGTCCGCTTCGGCGGCGGCGCGGGCGAAGCGGCGGACGATCTCCGCCACCGGCTCGACGGCGTGGATGCCGGCGACGCTCTTGCCGGCCTGGAGGTAGTCCTTGTAGGAGAAGGAGCGCACCGACGAGCGCTTGAGCTTCCACAGCGACTGCAGCGCGTAGACCGTGCGCATCCAGTGCTTGGTGCGCCGGCCGCGCAGCATCCGGCGGCCGATGGGGCCGGCCTTGGTGCCGGCCCGCTCGACGTACGGTGTCCGGATCACCGCCACCGGCACGCCGGTCAGGCGCTCGGTCAGGACGATGTCCTTCTCTTCCGCCTCCAGGATCGCCTGCTTGTAATCGGGGTGGGCGTTGCACTCGGTCGTGGCGATGAAGCGGGTGCCCATCTGCGCGCCGGCATACCCCAGGCCCAGGGCGCGCACGAATGCCGGCTCATCGCCGACGCCGCCGGCGCAGACCACCGGCACGCCGAGGCCGGAGAGCTCCTCCCAGAGCGCCTCGGCGCTCTGGCCGCCCGCGCGGTCGTTGACCGCGATCAGACCGTCCACCCCCGCCTCCAGCCCCTTCTCAGCCCAGCGGCGGTCGGTCACGTCGTGGTAGACCCGGCCCCCCGCGGCATGCGCCCGCTCCACCACCCAGCGCGGGTTGCCGAGCGAGGTGACGAAGAAGCGGACCCCCTCCTCCAGCGCCACGTCCATGTACTCCCGCATCCGGTCCTGGTAGGTCTTCGAGGACTTCTCGACGATGACGTTCATGCCCACCGGCTTCGCGGTGAGGCTCCGGATCAGCCGCAGCCCCTCACGGAAAGGGTGGCGGTGAACGTAGACCAGGGAGAGAGGCTGGAGAACCCCGATCGCGCCCGCCTCGGATGCCGCCGCCACCAGCTCGGGATTGCTGCAGGGGTACATGGCGCCGCAGATCAGCGGCACTTCGATGCCGAGTTGCCGCGTGAGAGAGGTCTGGAGCAGGGACATGAGCAGGCACGATAGCATCCCAGGGTAAGGGGAGGAGCCGGGATACCAGGGACGAGAGGATGTTCGCACAAAGAGAAAGGCAGGGACGCACAACTGACTCCTGGTTTGTGCGTCCCGTCCCATGCCCCCGCACAACGAACCGCAGCGTAAGCGTCCCCAACCTTCCAGCTGTGCGAACTATCGATTAAGCTCGCACAAAGAGGCGCTCGGATGTGCGAACGAGCGTCTCGGGAGGCTTACCGGAGAGTCATTTTGTGCGACCTGGAAAGAAGTTCGCACAAACAACATGTCCGTTGTGCGGTACCGGCTCTTCCCCCGCACAGACGGTCTTCTTTCCCAGGCTAATGAACCTCTTTCCCGCACAACTGTTCTGACGCATTGTGCGAACCAGCTCGCTCCCCGCACAAATATAGAGCCGCTCCGCACAAAGGAGCCTCTCCTACACGTCTTCGACGGGCATCTTGCGGGGCAGGATCGCGGGCGCGGGGCGGCGGGCGAACAGGCGGCCGGCCGCGAGACGGAGTCCGTCGATCTCGGCGAAGGCCCAGAGCTTCAGGCCCTTGGCGACCATGCGGAACGGGCCGAGCTTGAGGTCGAAGAGGGCGCTGATCCGCCGTCCGTGGTTGCGCCGGCCCCCCACCCCGGCGGCGCCGCGGGCGCGCGGGACCGGGGCGCGACGCTGAGCCGGCGCCGGCGCCGACGTCGAGCCGGGCAGCGCCATGCCGAGCGCTTCGGCCGCGGCGGCCATGGTGTTGGCCGTGAACATGCCGCCGCACGACCCTTCGCTGGGGCAGGCCGCCCGCTCGATCTCGTCCAGCCGCTCGCGGCTGATCAGCCCACGAGCGCACGCGCCGACACCCTCGAACACGTCCTGGATGGTGACCGCACTCCCGTCGGCCAAGTGGCCCGGCAAGATCGATCCTCCGTAGAGGAACACCGCGGAGAGGTCAAGCCGCGCCGCGGCCATCAGCATCCCGGGCAGACTCTTGTCACACCCGGCGAGGAGCACCATCCCGTCGAACCGCTCGGCGTGCATGACCAACTCGACTGAGTCGGCAATCACCTCGCGACTGACCAGCGAAGCTCGCATACCTTCGTGGCCCATCGAGATCCCGTCGCTGACCGCGATCGTGGTGAACTCCAGAGGTATCCCGCCCGCGTCGCGTACCCCCTGCTTGGCCTGCTGCGCCAGGCGAGCCAGCGGCAGGTTGCACGGCGTCACCTCGTTCCAAGAGGAGGCGACGCCGACCTGCGGCTT
>JBKKAU010000145.1:0-3516 GCA_046714475.1 Thermoanaerobaculia bacterium | reverse complement strand
TTTCCAAGGTGTAGACCACACGGGCGTGCTTTCGGAGGCAATAAAGCGGTCCTGCGAGACGGGCGGGAGAACAGCCGCCAGCCGGCAGTTGTAGAGAGAGATCTGGGCCTCAAGCGTCGGCTCAGCGTCCCCCAGGTCGCGGTTCTGGAGAGCGGCGACAGCACGGAGAAAGCGCTCGACGCGCGCCGGGTCCTCCTGGACACCAGCGGCACGAAGCCCGGCGGAATGACAATCGAACCAGACCTGGCCATTGGCATTGACCATCACCTCGACGACATCGTCGTCAGCCAACAGCGAGCGGACGGCCTCGCCGGTCTCGCGGAGCAGAATGTCGTTGATGCGGTTTTCCAGAGCCGGGTCGAACAACACCAGCGCCCTCCATGAACAAGTGATACGTTTGTCTAACTTTAAGACAAATGTCTCACTTTGGCAAGGTTTCAGGCGGGAGGAGGGATTGCGGCGCGGCGGAGGAGCTCCGCGTCCTTGTAGTAAAGCGCCCGAAGAGCCCGAGCAGGAGGCGCCCCGGTGGCAAAAAGCAGCTGCTGATTGAGGGGGATGCGGAGGACCTCGTCGGCGGTCATGAGCTTACGGGCGTGCTCGGCGGGAGAGATGGACGCCGAGCTGGCGATCGGACCTCCCGCACGCCGGCTGACGCGAGTGAGGTGGACCGTCATTTGGCCGGTCAGGGCAGAAAGGGCCTCGGCGGTGCGCCGGTTGTTGGGCGTGAGCGCGACCAAGTTGTGGCAGTTGTCCGTAATCGATTCATTGGTGCCATACGCCTCGTAGAGCTGCGACAGGCTCTGAGCAACGAGAAAGGCTTGGACGCCGTAACCAGCCATGAAGGCGAGGGCCTCTTGGAAGACCTGGAGCCGGCCGAGCTGCGGGAACTCGTCCATCATAAGCAACAGCCGGTGGCGGTAGTGAGGAACGGGCTGGCCGCCCTCGTAGGTCAAACGCTCGGTCAAGCGCTTGAGGAGGAGGTTGAGAAACAGACGCGTGACCGGCCGCGTGCGGCCGATGTCCGACGGAGGGACGGTCACGTAGAGCGACAGCGGGAGCGCGGCTTTCATGACCTCGTCCAAGCGAAAGTCTGAGGCCCCGGTGTTGCGAGCGACCAAAGGGTCCCGGTAAAGGTCGAGGAAAGTGAGCGCGGTCGAGATGACTCCGGAGCGCTCCTCCTTCTCCTTGTCGAGGACGGCATTCAAATACGATGCGACGATGGGATGGGGTCCGCCTTCTAAGTGACGGGTCTGAATCATGGCCTTGAGCGAGGTTTCGACACCCTGGCCGAGGCGGGCGGGAGACAAAAGCTCCACACACCGTTCCAGAGTCTTTCTCTCTTCGGCATAGACCACGTGGAGGATCAGCCCGGTGAGAAGCGCGTGGGCCGTCCGTTCCCAATGGGTCCGCTCCCGGTTCAGTCCGGCAGGGTCCACCAACATCTCGGAGATGTTCTGAGCGTCGCGGACATCGTGAGGCTCGGGACGGACTTCGGCCAGCGGATTCCAGCGAGGACCATCCAAGGAAGTGACATCCCAGCGCAGGCAGCGCGAGCCGAGCTCGCGCGCTCTGAATCCAGCGGTGAGCTGCCAGTTTTCACCTTTCATGTCATGGACGACAACCGAGCCCGGCCAGGTCAGCAGATTGGGGACGACGAGCCCGACCCCCTTACCTCCGCGGGTCGGTGCGACCACCATGGTGTGGCGCAAACCGCGAGAACGAAGGACGTGGATTCGCCGACCCCGGTCGGGCCAAAGGCCGAGGAAAACGCCCTCGTCGAGGTCGGCGATGGACCCGACCAGCTCCGGGCCGAGCAGCTCGGCCCGCCTGAGATCCTCGGTGGTAGCCCAACGAGCCGAACCGAAGACATCGGCCTTTCGCAGAAGGCGCGGGGCGAAGAGGAGGAAGACCAGGGCCGAGCTGGCAGCGGAGAAAGCGGCTCCCAGCACCGCCATACGCCGGGCGGCGAGCAGAAGGGCTCCGAGCTCCGAGTAGCTCGAATAGAGGCGATACCAGCGAAGAAGAGCCAAGGGCTGGAAGACCGGTCCTAACGAAAGAGCGATGCCGAGGACTGCGAGGCCGAGCAGGACGGGCAGGGGGCGATAGCGGCGATGGATGGCAGCCAAAAGCGCAGCACCCACGGACACCAGAGCGACAACTCTAGGCAGAGCAACCCCGACGAAGGGGACAAGGGGAGCGCCAAGAATCGGGTCGTAGCCGAGACAGTGGGCGACGAACTGCGTCGCCGCCCACAAAGAGGTGATAGACCCGATCGCCGCCCCGAGAAGGACCAGACGCGCGAGGCGCTTGGCTGGCGCGATGGCATCGGGAAGGTTGTAGAGGGGCTGAAGCGTCATCGCGACCACACCCAGACCGGCCGGACGACAGCCTTGACCTGATCGCGCGGGACTGGTCCAAAGTACCGACTGTCCCAGCTGTTAGCGACCGGAGCGTAGAGCCACAAGTAACCGGCAGGAAGGACATGGGCGCCGCGCCGAAAGCGAGGGAGACGCCGCCCGGCACGGTCGACCGTCCGCGGAGCGCTGTTCGGAAGACGAACGCCGTTCACCTTGATTCCTTCATTCGCGAGGGTGACCAGGTCCTGGTCGGTCGCGACGACCAGCTTGAGAAGCGGCTCGGTTAGCGATGGGCAGTGGAGGCGCCCCAGCGAGTGCCGTGGCGACACGACCCGGGGAAAGGGCGTTTCCCGGCAAACCAGCACCATTCTGCCTCGGGCAGCAGGTCGATCGGTCAGCCGGTAGAGCCCCCGGGGGAAAGAGCGGTCGAAATTGAAGCAGTAGGCAGGTGCATACTGCTGAACGGCGAGCAGCATTCCGGCTGCCAAGAAGAGCGGGCTGAGAATCGCGAAGCGGCGAAGGTAGGGGAGCAGGCGGCGCATTGTGAGACAAGTGTACAACTGAAGACCGCGGCACCCGATTTTCCCGCGGGAAAATCTAGCGTTATCGGCGGAGCACCTGAGAGACGACCCGCAGGAGGCTGAGAGCAACGGAGGCCCCTGGCGCTGGCAGACCGATGCTTTTGGCTACGGCAGAAAGGGCGAATGCGGGATCGTGAGCGGCGCGGGCAAGAACCCGCGCGGCATCGACGGCTTGGCGAACCGGAGGCCGGCTGCTCCGGCTGTGTTGAACCAGAGACAGGAAAACGTCACCGGGCGAAGCTCCAGCATCGAGCGCCGCGCGGGCCCACCGCTCGGAGCTACCGTTCCTCGAAGCTCGAGGCCCGGGAGTTGGGGGGGTTATGCCGGCGCTGCCGAGACGCTCGGCCAGCTGATCCCGCGAGGCTTTGGCCTCAGCAGCGAAGCGGGCTGAAAGGGACTCGATGCCCGGTGAGCCGGGCAATGCCTGATGGATCTGGACGACGCCGCCGCCGGCGGAGTGATCGCGGAAACCGGCCAGGGGGCCGAAGCTCCGGGCGGGTGTGTTAAGCGGCTGGCCTAGCTCCACGCGGACCGCCTGCAAGGTGTGCAGCTGGACGGTCCGGTCCTCCGTCCTAGGG
>JBKKAU010000144.1:0-8915 GCA_046714475.1 Thermoanaerobaculia bacterium | reverse complement strand
CAGGTCGGCCGGGGCGAGGTTGATGATGACGGACTTCGGCGGCAGGTCGAAGCCGCAGTTCTTGATGGCGGCGCGGACCCGTTCCCGGCTCTCCCGCACGGCGGCGTCGGCCAGACCGACGATCTGCACCTGCGGCAAGCCGTTCTGGACGTCGACTTCGATCTGGACAGGGCGGGCTTCGATCCCCCAAGGGGTTGCTGCGATGGTATGGGCTAGCATGCCCAAGAAAGACGGAAAGCGCGGGAAAAACCTTGCACTTTTTTCGGCGGGAGCAAAAAAAGGCGGCGGCGGGGTTACCGCCGCCGCCTTTCCGCCTGGAAGAGCCGGGTCTGGAGAGCTAGGAGTCCGACTTGTGATGGAAAAAGCGGATCCGGGGACCATCCTCCCCATGCTTCGCATCCATCTCCGCGAGCTTGGCCTTCTGCTCGCCGGTCAGCAGGGCGCTGAAGCGGGTCTTGAAATCGTCGTGCAGCGCCTTGAGCTGGCCGCGGGTCGCATGGGCGGCGATGGCCTTGTTGCCGACCTCGGTGGGGTTGGGGTTGGCGGTGTCCAGAAGGGCGTGGAGCTCCTCCATCTGCCGGTGCAGCTGCTCCATCACGGGCTCAGACTGGGCCCTCAGCTCCTCATGGAGCGGCTTCACCGCGGCTTTCTGGTCTTCCGTCAGCTCCAGGGCTTCGGCGAACTGGTGGTGCATCTGAATCATCCGAGGCCCGTGGGCCCGATCGCCGGCCACCGCTACGCCGGCCATGCCGGCCATGCCGGAGACGACGAGGACGGCGCACAGACCGAGAAGGATCTTTTTCATGGTTCGTTCTCCTCTGTTGAGAGCCCCGCAGGCTGCGAAGCTCATTGGATGGAGAGAGCCTAGCCCCCTGGAGAGCCGCAGTCCTCAAGGAGTCGCAAGATGTTTGTAAGGGATGTAAAGCCTCAACCGGCGAACCGGTAGCCGCGCCCGTGGATGGTCAGGATGAGCTCGGGCCGGGACGGGTTGAGCTCCAGCTTCTGCCGCAGCGAGGCCACGTGGACGTCCACCGTGCGGGTGGTGGGCATGGCGTCGTACCCCCAGACCTTGTCGAGCAGCTCGTCGCGGGTCAGCAGCGCGCCCCGGTTCTGGATGAAGAAGGCGAGGAGCTTGAACTCCAGGGCCGAGACCGTCACGGGCTCGCCGCCGCGGAGCACCTCGCCGCGGCGGAAGTCCACCCGCACGTCGCCGAACGCGTACGTCCCCGCCGGGGACGAGAGGGGAGCCCGGGCACGGCGGAAGAGGGCCTCGATCCGGGCCAGCAGCTCGATCATCTCGAACGGCTTGGTCACGTAGTCGTCCGCCCCCAGCTTCAGGCCCACGACCCGGTCGACCACCTGGCCGCGCGCCGTCAGCATGACAATGGGGATCTGGAGGCCGCGCTGCCGCAGCTCGCGGCAGACCTCGAACCCGGCCCGGCCGGGGAGCATGACGGCGAGGAGGATCAGGTCGAACGATCCCGCGACCGCCCGGTCCACGGCGGCGTTGCCGTCGCCGACCGTCTCCACCCCGTACCCCTCGCTGACCAGCCGGTCGACCAGGGTGAGGACGAGGCTCGGCTCGTCCTCGACGAGCAGGATCCGCCGCGCCGGCGCGGCTTCGGGTCTCCACTCGATCATGCGGCGCTTTCGGGTGCGATCGCGGGAGCGATCGGGAGGTGGAGGGTGAAGGCGCTCCCCTGGCCCGAGCCGCCGGCCGCCACGCTCACCCGGCCGCGGGGGGCCTCGGCGATGCGGCGGACCACGCTCAGACCCAGGCCGCTGCCTGGGACGCCTCCCGACTTGACCTCCCGGCCGCGGTAGAACGGCTCGAACAGGTGGGGCAGGTCTTCGCGGCGGATGCCCGGACCGCGGTCCTCGACCGTGACCTCGACCTCTTTCCCGACGGTCCGCGCCCGCACCCCGATCCAGGGGGCACCCCCGCCGTACTTGGCCGCGTTCTCGACCAGGTTGCGCAGGGCGCGCCGCAGAGCCCCGGCGTCCCCGAGAACAGCGGGCAGCCCGGGGCGGATGTCCTTCTCGACGCGGGCCTGCCGCTCCTCGAGCAGCCAGCGGCAGTCCTCGAGCGCGCCGTCCAGGACCTCCTCGACCTCCGTGGGTTGGAGCGAGGGCGCCCGCCCGGACTGCAGGCCGGCGAGCTCCAGCATGAGCCCGACCATCTGGAAGAGGCGCTGACCCTCGCGCTCGATCAGGGTGCCATAGCGCTTTACCTGGGATGGGTCCGCGACCACGCCGTCCGCCAGGTTCTGGCCCGCCGAGCGGATGGCGGTGATCGGCGTGTGCAGCTCGTGGGTGACGCCCGCGACCAGCTCGATCTGCTGCCGCGCCAGCTTCTGCGCCCGCTGGGCCGTCACCGCCATCATCCCCGCGGCCACCGCGAGCAGCAGCAGGATCCCCGTGCTGACCGCCAGGTTCCTGTGCCGGAACCGCGCCACCGCCTGTTCGAGCGTGCCGTCGCGGTGTATGAGGACAAGACGCCAGGCCCCTTGCTCTTCTCTCCCGCGTCCCGGCAGAGGGTCGAACACGCGGTGCCGGATGACGCGACGGTGACCCTCCGCCTTCTCCCGGTGCGGGGCCGAGATGAACCAGAGGCCGCGCAGCTCGTCGAAGTGGCGCAGGCCGAGGATCGGCAGGCTCTGGTCGCCGCCGGACCGCAACGCCTCGGAAGACATGCCGGGATCGGACTGGAAGACCACCCTTCCGGAGCCGTCCGCGAACATGACGGCCACCGAGTACTCGCGCTCCCCGGATTCGCCGAAGTGGCGCCGGGTCAGGTCGGGAAGGAGCTCGCCCGTGATCCGGCGGCCGTCCAGCCGGACGACCATGTGCTCGTCCAGGTGTCTGCTGAAGTGGATGGTGTCGCCGGACACCCGGCGCATGGGGAGGACCGGGATCACCAGGGCCGGGCCGTCCGCGAGCATCGCGACGGGACCCGAGGCGTGCCCGGTCCGCCGGCGCAGAGGCTCGAGCTCCGCCGGCCAGGGGACCGGCTCGAACTGTCCCGCCCCAGGCCGCAACACCTCGGCCTCCGGAGCGCCCTCCGGGTTGTCGCGGACGTAGAGGACCTCGCGGATAAGCCGCGGACGGGGGGCCTCGGTGACCCAGCGGTCCAACCGCCGTACCGCGCGTTCCCGCGGGTCGCCGGCGTCCGTCGGGTCCGGGGCGAAATAGAGCCAGGCCCGCGTCACCTCGCGGTCGAAGTCCTCGGTGAAGCGGAGGCCTGAAGCGAGCAGCCCCGCCTGCAGGCGGTGGCGCTGCATCTGGCTCAGCTGCGCGATCCACTGGTGCTCGTGGAAGGCCAGGGCGCACAGGAGCACGACCAGCACGCCGGGGATCAGGAAAGGGGCATAGCGGGAGAGGCGTCGGCGCAGCATGGGATGGGAACCAGTCTAACAGCCGTCCGGAGCCGCGGCGACGGCGGGAGTGCAGACTTTACATCCCTTACAAATCCACTTCCCGAGCCGCTCCGGGCGCGGGTTAGAATCCCCGCCCATGACCAAGCTGCGACTCTTCTGCTTTCCCTACGGCGGCGCCGGCGCCTCGGTCTTCCGTTCGTGGGGGAGCGTCCTGCCCACCTGGATCGAGGTGGTGCCCGTGCAGGTGCCGGGGCGGGAGTCCCGCTACCGCGAGGCGCCGCACACCCGCGTCGAGCCCCTGGTGCGGGACCTGATCGGGGTCTTCGACGGCCTCTCGGGGCCGTTCGCCCTGTTCGGCCACAGCTTCGGCGCGCTGGCGGCCTTCGAGACCGCGCGCGAGCTGCGGCGGCGCGGCCGGCCCGCCCCCCAGGCGTTCCTGGTCTCCGGCCTGCCGGCCCCGCAGCTGGAGAGGAACCGGCCCAGGATCGCGCACCTGCCCAAGGAGGAGCTCGTCCGCACCCTCCGCGACGAGTTCGACCTCTCCCCGGAGCTGCTGGAGATGCCCGAGATCCTCGACATGGTGCTGCCGGTGATGCGCGCCGACTTCGAGGTGGTGGAGACCTACGACTACCGCCAGGAGCCGCCGTTCGATTTCCCCATCCACCCCTTCGGCGGCCGGGCGGACCGCGAGGCGAGCGAGCCCGAGCTGGCGGCCTGGAGCGCGCTGAGCAGCCGGCCGCCGGCGCCGGTGCGCCTGTTCCCCGGCAACCACTTCTATCTCACCACGGCGCGCGACGCCCTGCTCGCCACCATCGCCGAGGCGCTGAGCCCGCGGCGGCCCTGACCGGCGCTTCCGCCGCCGCGCGATGCTACGATGGACCGCAATGCCGCCACGGCTCCGGATCGGCCTCGCCACCGGCGAGGATCGCGACGCCATCTACCGGCTGCGCCACGCCGTCTACGCCTCGGAGCTCGGACAGCATCCGACCAATGAAGAGGGCGCCCTCCGGGATGCCCTCGACGGGTTCAACGAGTACGTCGTCGCGGCGGAAGGCGATGACGTCGTCGGCTTCGTGAGCCTCACGCCCCCCGGCCGGGGCGGCTACTCGATCGACAAGTACTTCGCCCGCCAGGACCTGCCCTTCGCCTGCGACGACTCCCTCTGGGAGGTCCGGCTGCTGACCGTCCCCGTGGACCGGCGGAGCCGCCGCGGCCCTCGGGGCCAGGTGCTCGCGCTGCTCCTGATGTACGCCGCCTTCCGCCTGGTGGAGGCGAGGGGCGGGAGCCGCATCGTCGCCATCGGCCGGCGCGAGCTGCGCGGCCTCTACGCCAAGGCCGGGTTGCAGACCCTCGGGCCGTCGGCGCGGGCCGGCCGGGTGACCTACGAGCTGATGAGCGTCACGGTGGAGCGGCTGCGGACGGTCGCGGCCCACTTCGCGCCCGTGCTGCGCAAGCTCCGCCCGTCGATGGACTGGAACCTGGGGGTGCCCCTGGAGGACGAGGCCTGCTTCCATGGCGGCGCGTTTTTCGAGGCGGTGGGGGAGACGTTCGAGACCCTGGAGCGCCGGGAGCGCGTGATCAACGCCGACGTCCTCGACGCCTGGTTCCCTCCGGCGCCCGGGGCGATGCGGGCGCTGGAGGAGCACCTCCCCTGGCTCCTGCGGACCTCGCCCCCCACCGACGGCCGCGGGCTCGCCCGCACCCTCTCCGAAGTCCGCGGCGTCCCTGCCGAGAGCCTGGTCCTGGGAGCGGGATCGTCGAGCCTGATCTATCTGGCCTTCCAGCGGTGGCTCACCGCCAGCTCCCGCGTCCTCCTGCCGGACCCCACCTATGGCGAGTACGCGCACATCCTCGAACGCGTCCTCGGCTGCCGGACCGACACCCTGCGGCTCTCGCCCGGCGACGGCTTCCGTCTCCCCGTCGAAGAGCTGCTGTCGCGCCTCCGGCGGCGGCGCTACGACCTCCTGGTCCTCGTCAACCCCAACAACCCCACCGGCCGGCTCCTGCGGCGCGACGAGATGGAGCGTCTCCTGGACGAGGTGCCGCCTCACACCCGCGTCTGGATCGACGAGGCCTACATCGACTACGCGGGGAGCGGCGAGTCGGTCGAGACGACCGCTGCGATCGCGGCGCGGTGGGGCAACGTCGTGGTCTGCAAGTCGCTGTCGAAGGTGTACGCCCTGAGCGGCGCGCGGGCCGCCTATCTGTGCGCTCCCGCCGCCCTCGCCCGCGAGCTCCGCGCCTGGACCCCTCCCTGGGCGGTGAGCCTGCCGGCGCAGGTGGCGGCGGTGGCCGCGCTGCGCGACCCGGCCTACTACGCCCGGCGCTATGCGGAGACCGCGGAGCTGCGGCAGGGCCTGGCGAGCCTCGCGCGGGCGCTGCCCGGCGTCGAGGTCCTCCCCGGCCTGGCCAACTGGATCCTCTGCCGCCTCCCCCCGGAAGGGGCCGACGCGGCCACGGTCTGCGAGCGCTGCCGCGCTTCGGACGTCTTCCTGCGCGACGCCGGGGCCACCAGCGCCGTGCTGGGCCGCCACGCCCTGCGGATCGCGGTCAAGGACGAGGCCGCCAACCGGCGGGTGGTGGCGGCCGTCGCCGAGGCGTTGGCGGCCCCATCTCGATAGATGCCGTGAGCTACCAGAAGCCCAGCGCCTTGGCCATCACGAAATAGACCGCGTTCTGCTCCAGCGTCCCCTGGAACAGATGGGCCTGCGGACCCCGGGCGTAGATGACCACGTCCTCGCCGCCGTGGCTCTCCGAATTGAGAGGCACGAGCGCCTGCTGCCGAAATTCGGGGGCGGTGGTGTCCTTGCCCGTCAGATCCTCGCGCGGCCCGGTCACGGCGCCCGGCCCGTTGGCGTAGCCCAGCGTGGTGTAGGGCTTGCCGTCCTTGGCCTTGGCCGGCGAGCTCTCCGGCAGCCCCGTCTCGAAGTTGGTCTCCACCACCAGGCCGAGGATGGGGTTGCCCCGTGCCGGGTACCCGCCCATGGTGAAGACGTGGCTGTGATCGGCGGTCACCACGATCAGCGTGTCGTCGCCGGTCAGGGCCGCGGCGCGTTCGACCGCCCGGGCGAGCGCGATGGCGTCGTGGAGCGCGCGGATCGCGTTGCCGCCGTGATGCGCATGGTCGATCCGTCCGCCCTCGACCATGAGGAAGTAGCCCTTGGGTCCGCGCTGGAGGATGCGGATCGCCTTCTCCGTCATCTCCGCCAGCGACGGCTCTCCAGCCTTGTCCTTGGGACGGTCGAGCTCGAACTGCATGTGCGACGGCTCGAAGAGCCCCAGCACCGGGCCGGTGGTCTTCGGATCGAGGGCGTCGAACCCCGCCTTGTCCTGGACGTACACGCCGCCGTTCTGCTTCCAGGCCTCGGTCAGGTCGCGGTCCTTCCGCTCGCCGGCGCTATCGGGTTTGTCGGGGTATTCGGGGTCGGGCGCCGCCGCGGGGAGGAACTTCGCCCGGCCGCCGCCCAGGGCGACCTCGAGCCCCGGGCTGTCCTTGCCGTTCATCTTCGTCGGACGGACCTTGAACTCGACGAGCTGGCGCGCGATGTCCGGATACCCGGCGGCGGCGGCGGCCGGGCTGATCTCGGCGAGGTCGGCGTCGGACTCGGCGCCGCGGTCCGGCGTGTGGGCGTAGCAGGCGGCGGGAGTGGCGTGGGTGATGGTGGCGGTCGACACGACCCCGGTCCACAGACCGCGCGACTCGGCCTCTTCGAGGATCGTGCGCAGGCGGTTCTGCGGCTGCGCGGCGGCGGCGAAGTCGGCGCCCGTCACGTTGGGGGCGATGGAGAGGCTGCCGTCGTTGGCCTTGCTGCCCGTGACCATGGAGGTCATGGTCGGCGCGGAGTCCGGCACCTGCTGGTTGGCCTGGTAGGTCTTGGAGTGGGCGAGGTAGGGGAACCGCTCGAAGCTGAGGACGTTCTCCTCGCCCCGCAGGCCTCGCTGCTGGCCCTCCAGGATGCGGGCGGCGGTGATCGTCGTCACCCCCATGCCGTCGCCGACGAACAGGATGACGTTGCGCGCCTTGCGGCGTTTCGGCCGGATCTTCCCGTTGGCCTCGACCTGGGCGCGGGCCCGCGCCATGAACACCTCTTTCGTTTCAGACGCGGGCGGCTGCGGCGGCTGCGCCGGCTGCGCGTTGAGCGGCAGCGCCTCCCCCAGGCTCAGGAACAGGCAGAGGCCGAGGGCGGAGGCTCTGCGGGCAGACCGTATCTCCATGCTCACTCCTCTCTGAAAGGTTCCTATCATAGCTTTCCGTCGCGGGAGGCGCGTCTTCAGATCCGGTAGACTGGAGGGATGCAGCCGACCGCCTCCCTCCCCACGACCATGCCCTGGGACCGCCGGGTGCCCGAGCGTGAGGGACTTCCCTCCGCCTGGGGCCTGCTGCCCGACGACCTCGCCGCCCAGGGCTGCCCCGGCCGTTCCAATCACGTGTTCTCGCGGCTCCAGCGCACCCGTACCTGGCTGCCGGAGGGCCTGTTCCTCGCCCGGCCGATCCGCGCCTGGCTCGAAACCCATACCGACCTCTCCCTGCCCACGGTCCTGGAGCGCCACCCCTCGGCCGACGGCTCCACCAAGCTCGTGCTCGGCCTCGCCGACGGCCGGCGCATCGAGGCGGTCCACATGCCGCGCAAGGACGGCGACGACCGCGTCACCTACTGCGTGTCGAGCCAGGTGGGATGCGCCCTGGGCTGTACCTTCTGCGCCACCGGCGCCATGGGGATCGTGCGCAACCTGACGGCGGGCGAGATCGTCGGCCAGATCCTGGCGGTGATGCGCGACCTGGGGCCGCGGCGCGGCGAGTTCGTCCACCTCGTCTTCATGGGGATGGGGGAGCCGCTCCACAACCTGGACCACGTCCACCGCGCCATCACCGTGCTCTGCCACCCGGAGGGCGCGGGCCTCTCGGCCTCGCGCATCACGGTGAGCACCGCCGGCCTGGTCTCCGGCCTCGAACGGCTGGCGCGCATGACGCCCCGGCCGCTGCTCGCCGTCTCGCTCAACGCCACGACCGACGCCTTACGCTCCTCCCTGATGCCGGTCAACCGCGCCTGGAACCTCGCCCGGCTGCGGAAGGCGATCGACGCCTGGGAGCTCAAGCCCGGCGAGCGTCTCCTCTTCGAGTACGTGATGCTCGCCGGGGTCAACGACACCGAAGAGGACGCCGACCGCCTGGTCGCCTGGATGGGGGACCTGCGCCACCGCCACAACCTCAACCTGATCCCGATGAACGAGCACGACCACGCCGGCTTCCGCGAGCCCGCCGAAGAGCGCGTCCAGGCCTTCGCCCGGCGGCTCCACGCGCAGGGCTGCTTCATCACCGTCCGCCGCAGCCGCGGCCGCGACGTACAAGGGGCGTGTGGGCAGTTGGTGAAGCAGAGGGAGGGGGAGGTGGCGACGAGCGCGGCTCTGTAGGGCCCTCACCCCCATCCCCATAGGCGCCAGCTTAAATGTAGGGGAGGGGCTTGCCCCCTCCCGGGTGGGCGAGGGTAGTCCCTGTAGGGACGTCCTTCTTCCTAGCCCAGGGTGGAAACCCTGGGC
>JBKKAU010000143.1:0-14478 GCA_046714475.1 Thermoanaerobaculia bacterium | reverse complement strand
GGCCGCCGCCAGCCCGGCGCTCGCCGACCCGGGCTCTCCCGAGGCGAGGACGCTGCTCGCCGACAGCCTTGCCGCCTGGGCCGACCTCGGAGTGCTCGCGGTGGCGGTGGTCGACGAGTCCGGCGAGGAGGTGATCCGGGCGCAGCTCAAAGGAGAGGAGGCGCGGCGCCTGGCCGAGGCGGCGTTGCGTGCCCCCGGGAGGGGAGAGGTCGTGGTGGCCCCGGGTGCGCCGCCGTCGCTGCGGTTCGAGGCGCCGCTGGCGGGCGGCGGAGGGGGGCTTCGGCTGGCGGTGGAGGGCGCGCCGCTGCTCGAAGCGGTCCAGCCGTTCGAGCTGGGCGACCAGGCCGACCTGGTGCTCGCCGGACCGGAAGGCGTCGTCCTTGGCTCCGTACCTTCGCTCGCCGGCTTTCCCCCCGAGCTGGCGCGCAACGCCCTGTCGGGCAGGGTGGCGGGAGCGGAACGGCACCGGGATCCGGAGGGCCGGTTGATCCTGGGGGCCTACGCGCCGGTCGCGGGGAGCGGCTGGTCGGTGATCTCGCGCCAGCCCACCGTCGCCGCCGAGGCGGTGGCGCGCCGGATGCGGCGGCGCTCCGTGCTCGCCATCGGCGCCGCGCTGCTGCTGATCCTGCTGCTGTCGACGGTCGCCTGGGCCTCCCTGGTGCGGCCGATCCGCGAGCTCGTACGGGCGCAACGCGAGCTGGCCGGCATCCGGGCGGGCACGGTCGAGGCAGGCGATGAGATCCAGGAGCTCCGGAGCGTGTTCGAGGTGTTGCAGCGCAGCCTGTCGGAGCGACGGGCGCTCGACGACGTCTTCCTCGGCCGCTACCAGATCGTCGAGCACCTGGGGACGGGAGCCATGGGCAGCGTCTTCCGCGGCTGGGACCCCAAGCTGCAGCGGCCGCTGGCGCTCAAGACCGTGCGGCTGGGGGACATCCTGGAGGACAGGCGCCGGAAGCTCGTCGAGACCCTGCTCAGGGAAGCGGTGACGGTCGCTCGGCTCAATCACCCGAATGTGGTCGCGGTCTACGACCTCGAGGACGCCGCGGACGGCGCCTTCGTGGCCATGGAGCTGGTGGACGGCCCGAGCCTGGAGTCGCTGCTGTGGCGGCGCGGGCGCCTGGCGCCGGACGCGGTGATCCCCCTCGGGGCGTCGGTCGCCCGGGGGCTCGCCGCCGCCCACGCGCGGGACATCGTCCATCGCGACGTCAAGCCGGGCAACGTGCTGCTCGGCCGGGACGGCTCGGTCAAGGTCTCGGACTTCGGCATCGCCGACCTCGTCGCCGGCGCCACCGAGAAGAGGGACTCGGTCTTCGGCACGCCGGGCTATCTGCCGCCTGAGGCCCTCCAGGGGGCGGGGCACGGCGCCGCGGGCGACCTGTTCGCGCTCGGGGTGATCCTCTATGAATGCCTGACCGGGACCCGTCCATTCGTCGGCCGCAACGTGGGGGAGGTCGCCAGGGCCACCCTTTTCAGCCCGCTCCGGCCGCTCGCCCGGCAGGTGGCGGGGATCCCGCCGGACCTCGAGCTGCTGGTCCTGCGGCTCCTGGACCGCGAACCGGGGAACCGTCCCGCCGGCGCCGCCGAAGTCGCGGCCGAGTTGGAGCGGATGGCCGCCGAGAGAGGGCTACGATGGGTGTTGGAAGAAGGGGGGGAGACCGGAGACGGAGGCCTGGAGCCGGCGGTCTCGCAGTGGGTCCAGACCTCGGCGTTAGGCTAAGAGCGAGAGGGCGCGATGAATCGCGCCCCTACACGGCAGGCGAAGGCCTAAACAAACTGGGGCGCCATTCATGGCTCTCTGACGCCGCGACCGGTTCTTGCCGTCTATTTCGGGAATTCCGCTACAACCCCGACACCGGCCACTCCAGCCGCCGGACGTTGCCGACCAGGTCGGCGGCCTCCAACCGGAGCATGCCGTCCTCGACCTGCAGCGTCAGGTGCTCGACGCCGGCGCCGCCGTCCGTCGCTTCGATCCAGAGGATGCGGCCGTCGCCGAACCGGACCTCTTCCCCGCCGGCCCGTAACGACGTTCCCTCGCCGCGCAGGAAGACCTGCGGCCGGTCGCTCTCGACCCGCAACGGCCGGCCCGCGCGGGTCGGGATCCAACCCAGGCCGCCGGCCGACCAGGCGAGCGGGACGGCCTCCGGCTCAGACCGGATCAGGCTCCGCCGCCGCCGCTTCTGGTCCCGCTCCCAGCCCTCCGGCTCCCCGCGTTGCTCGAACGAGTCCGCGTCCCCGGCGACCCAGCGGACCGCCGGCGGCTCGGTGTCGACCGTGAAGGTGACCGGGATAGTCCGCGTCCGGTTGCCGCAACGGTCCGAGACGACGGCGGTGACGGTGTGCTCGCCGGCCGTCCACGGCGGTGTCGCCGCCCCGTCGATGAGCGGCGCCGCGGAGGAGACGCCGGTCTGGGCGTCCTCGGAGGTCACCTTCAGCTCGGCGTCGGCGTTAACGAAGAGGCGGTCGCCGACGATGATGCGGCGGCCGGCGACCTCGAGCGCCCCGGCCGGCGGCTGGAGGTCGGAGCGTTCCGAGAGGATGGACAGGCGGGCCGCCTCGCTCGGATACCCGTCGAGGCCCGAGCGGCTGCGGGCGGTCACCCGCCAGAACAGCTCGCCCAAGGGGAGGGCCGCGGCGCGCCATTCGGTCATGCCGCGCCCGCCATGCCCGACGACGCGCTCCACCAGCGCGCCGCAGGAGGCGTCGCGGCAGACCTCGATCGTGTAGGACTCGGCGCCGTCCACCGGCTCCCAGGCGAGGGCGGGGTTGGAGCACTCCAGCCCGGCGCCGGAGCCCGGCGCCGACAGGCGGACCGCCGGCAGCAGCTTCTCCGGCGGCGCGGGCGGGCCCTCCGCGGCGACCGAGGTGCCCATGCCTTCCGGCACCGCGACCTTGGCGCCGCCGGCCTCCACCTCGCCGGCGCCGCCGTAGACCATCAGCTTGGCGCCTCCCGATTCGGCGCGGCGGGCGCGGGTCTGGGACGTGCCCGCCGGTCCGGGCCGGGAGGTCGCCCGCGTCTTGCCGAGCACGATCTCGATTTCAGGCGCCGCGGGCGCTCCGGCTGACGGCGCCGAGCGGGCCTGCCCCGGACGGGCCTCGATGTCCGCCTGACCCTGGACGATCTCGATCGCCTTGCCGCCCTCGACGCCGCGCAGGGTGCCGCCGGTGCGCTGCAGGAAGACGAGGGAGTCCTCCGTCACCGTCAGGCGCGTGCCGTCGGTGAACGCCATCTCCGCCGACGACCTGCCGTAGGTCCGCACGCCGTCGCGCTCGACCAGCAGGTCGCCGACCTGCGCCGACTCCCAGGGGATCGGCGCCGGCCGTTCCTCGACCCGCCGCGAGATCCGGCGGACCTGGGCGGCGGGCGCGTCCCGGCGCGGCGCCGGCATCCGGACCCGTTGACCCGGCCGCAGCCGGTCGGGATCGACGATGTCCGGATTGAGGCGCTGGATCTCCTGCCACTTCTGGGACGTACCCAGATACCGGGCGCTGATGCCGCGCAGCGTCTCGCCGGGACGGACCACGTGGGTGCGGATCTCGGAGCCCTCCGGCGTCTGGGCCTGGGAGGGCAGGGCGAGGGCGAGCGCCAGGAACGGGAACAGGACGATGCGTCGCAAGGTCATGCGAAGTCCTTTACAGGTCGGGAGAGATGGCACGTACTCTATGCCTCGCGCGGAGCTACATCAAGGCCGGGAGGAAAGGCATGAACGACATCGAGAAGATCGCGGACCGTTTGCGGCAGGTCTACGACGGCGACCCGTGGCACGGGGCGCCAGCCGCGGAGGTGCTCCAGGGGATCACGGCGGCGGAGGCGGCGGCGCGGCCGGTGCCGAACGCGCACTCCATCTGGGAGATCCTGCTCCACATGACCGGCTGGACGGTGGAGGTCCGGCGCCGTCTCGAAGGCGGCCAGCCGGCCCTGCCGGCCGGAGGGGACTGGCCGCCGGTCTCCGAGCCGACCGAGTCGATCGAGCCGGCCGAGGAGAGCTGGCGGGCGGCCCTCACCCGGTTCCGGGAGGCCCACGAGCGGCTGCTCGCCGCGCTGGAGCGGTTCCCCGAAGAGCGCCTGGAGGAGAAGGTGGGGCAGGCGCGGGACCTGCCCCTGGGGACCGGCGTCACCTTCGACCGCACCCTCCAAGGCATCCTCCAGCACCACGTCTACCACACGGGGCAGATCGCGCTCTTGAAGAAGGCCCTAGGGAGGTAAGGGCTTGGCGGACCCCGAGACTCCGGTCACGTAGTAGTCGGTCTCGCCGAAGCAGGAGGTCGGTACGCCTACGTGCTGCTCGTAATGCAGGGTGACCCTGGTGTTCTGCTGCCTCATCAGCTCGGTGATCCTGGCGGCGACCGCTTCATCACGAACCGAGAAGGCGAAGATCTGCTGCATAGCGCCCGGCAGGTTGACCATGGCGAGCTCCCCCTCCCAGGTTTTGCAGATCCAGCCCTTGCGGGAGAACTTCTGCACGTAGCCGGCGCGTTCGCCCTCGGAGTAGTTGTAGTTGAGGGCGCCCCAGGTGTAGAGGGCGAAACCGCCGGCCACCAGGAGCAGGAGGAGGGTCAGGATCAGGGCGGGCTTGCCGCAGCCGCGCCGGCGCCGGGGCGGAGCGCTGGAAGCGATCGGCTGACTCATGGTGTTCCTTCCTGGTCTGCCGCGCCGGCGGCCGGCGCGTCGAAGTTCCAGATGTTGTGCGCCACCTTCCAGTCTCCGGTGGCGTCGCGGCGCATCACCACGATGTACTTGGCGGGCTGCGAGGTGCCCGCGGCGGTGGCGGCCGCCGGGGGCGGGGCCACGGGCGGATTGTCCGGAGCGGCCGGGGCGTCCGGACTCGTCGTGGTGAGGTCGGTGTCGAGCCCCTCCTGGCCCGGAGCGGGCGTCGGGCTCGTGGCCGGAGCAAGGGGCTTGGGAGCGAGGCTCATGGTCAGCGTGCCGCGGTCGTAGGCGGTATCGCCGGCGACGTGCGTCTCCTCGGAGCGGATGTCGATGCGGGTCGTGACCTGGCCGAACCGCTGCTGGTACCAGGCGCGGACCGCGTCCTTGCCCGACACGGCGGGTTGGCCCGGCGGCATCAGCACGCCGTCATCGCTCCAGAAAGCCATGACGCCGTCGAGGTCAGCCCGGTTGACGGCGGCGATGAACTGGTCGCGGGTCTGGCCGATGATGGCGGTGTCCAACTCGGGGGTGGCGGTATCGATGGGTGCGGCGGTGGTGGTGTCCTGCGCCGGTGCCGCAGCCTCGTCGCCGGCCCGGCAGGCCGAGAGCGCGGCGGCGAGCGCCAGCGGGAGAACGATCCGGACGTCGATCCTCATGGGTTTCCCCTCCTCACGCAATGTCCGGATTCTCTCCCGCCGGACGCCGCCGCGTCCAGCGGCAGGGCTTCCGCCTAGAACGCCGCCGTATCCCCGACGCTGGCGAAGCGGCCTTGCGGATTGGCGTAGGTCTTCACCCGGCCCGTCTGCGTGTCGGTCACGGTCAGGCTGTACTCCACGTCGGACAGCGCGCCGTAGAACACCCAGAACTTGCCGTTGATCCCACGGCCGTCGAGCACCTTGAGCATCACCTCGACGTTGTCGTCGTCGAAGAACCAGAAATAGCCGGTGTCGGGGGTGAGCCCCACGGCCGTGCCGCGGCCGGTGCGATTCTGGGAGTCGCGCCAGGAGGCCTCGACCTGCTCAGAGAGATCTCCTTACCGGTAGGGGTACCGCGTCGTCCATGCTGTATGACGCTGGCCGGGAAAGTATTTCGCGAGATGCCGGAGAATGACCGTTCGGTCCGGCCGGCGGAGATCGGCTAGACTGCGCGCCAGACCAGACGCGGAACCCCCGCACGGAGATCTCCCCATGTCTTTCGGACTGCCCGACAGCGACCAACGCCTGAGCTACGGCGGCTATCTGAAGATCGCGGAGCTGACCTCGCTCCAGAGCATGCTCTCGGCCCCGCCGCATCACGACGAGATGCTGTTCATCATCATCCACCAGGCCTACGAGCTCTGGTTCAAGCAGATGCTCCACGAGGTCGACGCCGCCATCCACCGGCTGGACTCGGGCGACGTCCTCGGCACCTGCCGGGTGCTGCGCCGCTGCTTCGAGATCGAGCGCCTGCTGGTCGCTCAGATCGGCGTGCTCGAGACCATGACGCCCATGGACTTCCTCGCCTTCCGCGATCATCTGTACCCGGCGAGCGGTTTCCAGTCGTCGCAGTTCCGCGAGCTCGAGTACGTCTCCGGGCTCAAGGAGCCGCGCTTCCTGGAAAACTACGAGGCGGGCTCGCCCGAGCGCGCCCGCCTGGAACAGCGCCTCGCCGCGCGCACGCTGCCGGAGGCCTTCCACGACCTGCTGCGGCGGCGCGGCCTGGACGTCCCCGAGGGAGAAGACGACGAGGCGCGGCAGGTCCGCCTGCAGTCGCTGGCCCGCGTCTACCGCGAGCCGGAGACCCACTACGACCTCTTCCTCCTGGCCGAAGGCTTGATCGAGTACGACGAGATGTTCCTGCTCTGGCGGATGCGCCACGTCCAGATGGTCGAGCGCATCATCGGCGGCCGTCCCGGCACCGGCGGCAGCGAAGGCGCGCAATACCTCCGCTCCACGACCGACCGCCGCTTCTTCCCCGACCTCTGGGACCTGAGGAACGTGCTCGGCGTGCCGCCTTCGATCGGGCACGGGAAGATGTAGACTCGTAGCATATCCGACTCCCGCCCCATGTCCCTGCCGGACGGCAGCGTGATTCACAGCGACCCGGAGATCCTGGGAGGAACCCCGGTCTTTGTCGGAACCCGCGTGCCTGTACAGACGCTGATCGAGTATCTCGAGGGTGGGTACAGCGTGGACGAGTTCCTGGACAACTTTCCGAGCGTGCGCCGGGAGCAGGTCACCAGCATCGAGTCTGGCCAGGTTGTCTACGTGCCTGCCGGCTGACGCCCCTACGGAGCCGCCGCCGGTTTTTCCTTGGCGTAGAGGGCCTCCCAGTGCGGCCGGCCCCGGCGGACCTGGTGGATGCGGCCGGCTTCGGCCATCCTCCGCAGCGTGATCGACACCAGCTTGGCGTCCACCGGGCCACGCAGGACGTCGCGGAACCGCGCCTCGATCTCCTGCGTCACCCGCTTCGTTCCGAAACGCTCGCTCAATCCGAAGCTCTGGACCACCCGGGCGACCATCCGCGCCAGCTTGGGCCGGCCGGGGCCCAGGCTCTCCGACTCCGACGCGACCAGGGGGGTGGGCCGGCCGGCCAGGTTCACCGCCGAGGCCGCGGCCACCTTGAAGGCCTCCAGGTTCTTCGAGACCTGCTCGAGCTCGGCGGCATGCGCCTTCCGCTGGTCGCGGTGGAAGGCCTCCTGCTGCGCGTGAAAGGCCTCCCGCTCTTTGTGCAGGGCGACCTGGGCTTCCAGGCGCGCCACGACGTCCGGGATCGACAGGACAGTGCTCATGAAAGGCTCCTCATCAGGTTTTTACAGCAGCTTTCCTCCCGCTGGAGGCGCGGAGCTCAAGCTCGCGGCATCAGGGCGATAACTCGCAGCATGGATCCGTTCAGGCGCTGCCACTTAGCGGTCCGATGTTACCAGAAGGCAGCCGCTCGCGACATTCCTTGAGTGTCGGACCTCCGACGCCCGTCTCCGGGGTGCCGCGAAGAAGGAGCGGAGGGACAGGGACGGAATAGATGTTGGGAGTAACTAGCTATCCGCAGCATTACCCGAGATACAGGTGACAAGGATCGAGATCCTCCGGACATCCATGGTGCGTTTGGCATCATTGAATCGACTTTTGCCAACATCGAATCGAGCCCCGAAGCTGGGGGAAGTGGCGGCGAAGGACGCGAGGAGAGTTTTGGCGACAGGAACTTTGGCGTTTGCAGCTCCTGGAGAGCTGTTCGTGACATCCATTCGACTGTCTGTCGCGAGTGGGGGTCGACGCGTTGTGAGTGAAGAGGTACAGGTGACATACTGCTGGATGCTGGCAACATCCGGGAGAGTCTTGCCACACGCGGATCAGCGTTCTAGATTAGAGGTCAAGCATGATCGAGCTGTTCCCCTTCACCGAGGCGGACATCGACCGGGTGCTCCCGTGGGTCGAGTCGGTGGAGGCCTTGGAGCTCTGGACGGCTTCGAGCTTCGGGTATCCGCTCACCCGCGAGCACCTGCTGGGACACCTGCGGGAGAGCGCGGCGAAGGGGGACCGGCGGATCTTCAAGGCGGTCGAGACGGCGGGCGGGGAGGTGGTCGGCCACATCGAGCTGGCCTGGACCGACCGCCGCAGCCGCGCGTCGCGCATCGGGCGGGTCCTGCTCGCTCCGGAGCACCGCGGGCGCGGCCTCGGCGCGGAGATGATGCGCGCCGCCGTAGCCCTGGCCTTCGAGCGGGAGGGGGCGCACCGCGTCGAGCTCGGGGTGTTCGACGTCAACCCGCGCGCCATGGCCTGCTACGAGCGGATCGGCTTCCGGCGCGAGGGCATGCGCCGCGAGTCGTTCCTCGCCTCCTCCGGGGCGCGCTGGAGCGAGATCACCATGAGCGTCCTGGTGGCGGGGGAGTGGGCGGAGGTCCGGCCCACTCCCCCCTGATCTCTCTCACCACGCCGGCCGCTGCCGGCGCCGGGCAATCCCGACGGCCGCGGCGACGCCCAGTCCGGCCAGCACCAGCGGCAGCGGCCCGCGGCCGGCCGGTTCCGGCACGGCCTGGATGCCGTGCTCGTCGGCGACGGCCGGCGTCTCGACGTAGCGTCCGCGGTTCGGGATATAGGCGTCGAAGTTCCGCGCCAGCTCGTCGAGCTGCCGGCGCATCTTCCAGCCGTGCATCGGCAGGCCGTGCCCGGTCGCCGCGACCGCGGGCTGCAGTCGGGCCAGCTCTTCGACCGAGCGCCGCGAAGCCTCCCAGTCGATCGTGAAGTAGGCGGGCGGACGCCAGACCTCGGGCCTCCGGGTCATCACCGCCAGGGCGGACTCCTGCCGTTGCGTGACGAAGGCGTCGCCGGCGATCAGCGCCCGGTCCTCGTCGCGGAACAGGGCGACGTGCCCGGGGGTGTGCCCCGGTGTGTGGATCCACCGCCAGCCCCGCATCCCCGGCACGCTGCCGCCCTCCGGGAGGGCCTGCACGCTCTCGCCAAGGTCGATCGCCCGGCGCGGGTAGAGCGGGGACATGTACGCCATGGCGCCGCCGCCCACGGTCGGGTCCGGCGGCGGATAGTCGGACTCGCCGGTCAGGTAGGGGAGCTCCAGCCGGTGCGCGTAGACCGGCGCGCGCCACTTCTTGACCAGACGGCGCAGCGACCCGACGTGGTCGAAGTGCCCGTGCGTCAGGATGATCGCGTCCGGCGGATTGTCCGGACCGAAGTACCTCTCGGCGACTTCGACGATCTTGCCGTAGGAGGTGCCGAGGCCGGCGTCGATCAATACCCAGCCGCGGTCCCTGCCCCCGGGCTCGCCGTGGAAGAGGACGTTGACGATGGAGAGCTGCAGGCAGAGCAGGTCGGGCGCGACGGCGACGACCGAGCCGGTGTCGCCGGCGATGTGTGCCACGTTTCTCATGATGAAACCCTCGGAAGTGACGTTGGCAAGGCGAGTATCCGCCCTGCGGCAAAAGCTGCAACCCGGATGCCACGCGCCCGGTGTTTCGAAAGTACCCTCCAGCCGGTTTCGCGCCACCGTCTCGCTCTGCCATCCTGAGCGTCAGCGAAGGACCTGGGGGCAGGGAGCTTGCCCTGTAGAGGTGTCTGAAAAGTCTTCGTAGCGCCGCCGGCTGTTGGGTCCGTTTGGATGTGATCCGAAGGACCGTCCATTCCAGCTCCCATACCATACGATGAGGCCCGTGCCTGACGTTCCCATCGCCGAGCTGCGCGAAGACCTCGCCGACGTGCTCGTCGGTGGCCTGCTCGTCGCCCTCGCCCTGGTGTCGCTGGCGCTGTCCGCCTTCCGCTCCAGGGAGCAGGACCGCCTGCTCAAGCTGTTCGGCGCGTTCTGCGGGCTCTACGGCCTGCGCATGCTGTTGGACACGGAGGTTCTCGTCCCCTTGTTGGGCATCCCGCGGGGGCTCGCCGACTATGTCACCGCGGTCATCACCTATCTGATCCAGATCCCGGGCCTGCTCTTCGCCTTCTGGGTCTTCGGCCCGGGGTGGATGTCCTCCGTCCGGATCATGCTGTGGGTCCAGGCCCTCTACGCCGCCGGCGCCATCCTGATCGACAGCGTCCGCGGTCCCGAGACGGCCATGGGACCCAACAACTTCCTGGTGATCGCGAACCTGGCGGTCCTCGTCGGCAACGCCTTCCTGTACAGACGGCGCAACGCGCCGTCGAGCCGCCGGGAGATGCGCGTCGTCCTCGCGGGAGCTCTGTTCTTCGCCCTGCTGGCGCTGAACGAAAACCTGGTGGATGTGGGACTGGTGCCGTGGCGTTGGAGCTTCGAGGCCCTCGGCATGCTGGTGTTCATCCTCTGCCTGGGCTATGCGGTCGCCCGCCGTCTGCTGGCGGATGAGCGGCGGCTCGTGGCGTTGACGTCCGAGCTCGATACGGCGCGGCAGATCCAGGCTTCGATCCTGCCCCAGGCCATGCCGGAGATCGCCGGCCTGGAGGTCGCGGCCCGCTGCATCCCCATGACCGCGGTCGGCGGCGACTTCTTCGATTTCCAGATCCTCGACGGCCGGCGGCTCGGCATCCTCGTCGCCGACGTCTCCGGGCACGGCATCCCCGCCGCGTTGATCGCGTCCATGGTCAAGATCGCGCTCGCCTCCCAGGCCGACCAGGCCGCCGACCCGGCGGCGGTGCTCGCCGGGATGAACCGCATCCTGCGCGGCAAGATGAAGCGCGGCTTCGTGACCGCGGCCTATGTCTTCCTCGACGCGGAGGGCCGGACCCTGCGCTACGCCAGCGCCGGCCACCCGCCCCTGCTGCTGCGGCGGGCCGGGGAGGGGAGCGTCGAGGAGGTCCGCCAGGAGGCGCCGCCGCTCGGCGTCCTGCCGCGGTCGGCCTACCGCAATACCGAGCTGAGCGTGGCCCCCGGGGACCGCATCCTCCTTTATACCGACGGCGTGACCGAGGCGAGGAATGGCGCGGAGGAGGACTTCGGCGACGAGCGGCTGCGGGAGCTCGCCGCCGGCGCCGGGGACATGACGCCGGACGCCTTGGCCGACGAGTTGCTGCGGCGCCTGAAGACCTGGCGCGGCAGGGGCCGGGACGAGAGCTTCGACGACGACGTCACGGTGGTCGTCGTGGGCCTGCGCTAGGCGTCCACGCCCTCGGCCACGCTTTCGAACTCCAGGATGGCCTCTCTCACGTCCTCCGGCAGGCTCTCCTCGCCCCAGACCTCGATCACTTTGTCCGGGTAGCGGAGAGCGAGGAAGCGGGCCAGGTCCGCGACCGTGGGGGCGTCGAACACCACGATGGCGTGCATGTTCTCGCCGATCGCCTCCTGGAGGTGGTAGGCCAGCATCGCGCCGTTGATCGAGTTGCCGCCCAGCTCCAGGAAGTTGTCGTGGATGCTCAGCCGCTCGACTTTCAGCACCTCGCGCCAGAGATCGACCAGGAAGCGCTCCAGGGGCGTCCGCGGATCCTCGTGCAGGTCCCGCTTGGCGGAGTCTTCCTGCAAGGCCCGCAGCGCCAGGCGGTCGAGCTTGCCGTTGGCGGTCCACGGCAGCGCCTGTACCTCGATCCAGGAGGCCGGCACCATGTACTCGGGGAGCTGGGCGGCGATCCTCTGCCGTAGCTCCGTGAGGTCGCGGTCCGGCCATCCCTCCTCCCACGCCACGTAGGCGCCCAGCATCCGGCTTGTCCCTTCGCCGCGCATGTCCACGACCGCCTCGCGCACGCCCGGCTGGGCCGTCAAGGCCGTCTCGATCTCGCCCAGCTCGATGCGGAAGCCGCGCAGTTTCACCTGGCCGTCGGCGCGCCCCTGGAATTCGATCCGCCCGTCCGCCCGCCGGCGCGCCAGGTCGCCCGTCCGGTAGAGCCGCGCTCCGGGCTCTACGCGTCGGGAGGCGAAGGGGTCGGGAACGAACTTCTCGGCGGTCTTCTCGAAGCGGCCGAGATAGCCGCGCGCCACCCCGGTGCCGCCGATGGCGAGCTCGCCGACCACTCCGATCGGCACCGGCCGCAGCGCGTCGTCGACGAGGTGGACCTCGACCTCGCCGACCGGGCGGCCGATCGCGGGGGCTTTGCCGTCCAGGCCCACCGCATCCTCGAAGACCTCGGCGGTCGCGAAGATGGTGGCCTCGGTCGGGCCGTAGCAGTTGAGGAGACGGCGGCCCCGGGACCAGCGCTCCACGAGGTCGGCGGAGCAGGCTTCGCCGCCGACGCTGATCGTGCCCACCCCGGCGAGGGCGGCCTCCGGCAGCGCCGACAGCGCCGAGGGGGTGATGACGACCGTCGTCACCCTGTGCCGCGCCAGGCTCTCGGCCAGCCGGAAGGAGACCGCCCGGTCCTCCTCGCGGATCAGGCAGAGGCATCCGCCGTGCGCGAGGGCGAGGAAGACCTCCAGCACCGAGGCGTCGAACCCGAGGGATGCGACCTGGGAGATCCGGCTGTCCGGCCCGGCCCCGTAGAGCTCCCCCGACCGCCGGATCAGGTTGACCGCGGAGCGGTGGCTGACCAGGACGCCGTTGGGCTTGCCCGTCGAGCCCGACGTATAGATCACGTAGGCCAGGTTGTCGGGGTCCGCGACGAGGTCGGCCGGGAGGTCCGGCGCCGCGTCCGGCCAGCCCGCGTCCAGGTCGAGGGCGTCCGTCCCGATCTGTCCGAGCCCCTCGCCGAGTTTCTCGATCACCCAGCCGCGCGTGAGCAGCAGCCGGGTCCCGGAGTCTTCCAGCAGGAACAGCAGCCGCTCCGTGGGTTGGCCGGGCTCCAGCGGCACGTAAGCCCCTCCCGCCTTGAGGATCGCGAGCAGCGAGACGATCAGCTCGAACGAACGCTCCAGGCAGACGCCGACGCGGACCTCGGGGCCGACGCCCAGAAAGGCCAGGGCGCCGGCGAGGCGGGTCGACAGCCGGTCGAGGTCGGCGTAGGAGAGCTCGGCTCCGCCGAGGGCCAGGGCGGGGGCCTCGGGCCTGCGGGCCGCGTGCTCCGCGAACAGCTCGTGCAGGCAGAGGGTGGAGGAGTCTTCGGGCCGGGTGTCGTTCCACTCGGAGAGCAGCTGCTGGCGCTGCTCGGGCGACAGGACGGGCAGGCTCTCCAGGCTCCGGCCCGGATCCTCGGCGAGCGCGCCGAGCACCTGGATGTAGGCGAAGAGCCAGCGGTCCATGGTCGCGGGATCGAACAGTACCGTGCGGTAGGCGGCCTCCAGCAGGCCGCCGCCGGTGTGGCTCTCTTCGATCACGTTGACGTGGAGGTCGATGCGCGCGGTGTCGGGGTAGACCCAGACGTACTCGGTCTCGAGGCCGAGCATTTTCGGCGGCTCCTCGACCCGCTCCAGGTTGAAGGTCGTGCCGATCAGGAACCCGTCCAGGCCTCCCGCGAGACCGAGCTTTTCGAGCAGCTTGTTAAGCGGGTAGTTCTGGTGCTCCTGGACCCCGAGGAGCGCCTTCCGGACCCGCGCCGCGTAGGTGGTGAAGCTCTCCCGCGGGTCCCACTGCATCCGCACCGGCAGCAGGTTGATGAAGTAGCCGACCATGGGGCCGGTGACCGACGGGTCCCGCGAGGGGATGCCGACGATGATGTCGTCCTGCCGCGTCAGGTGGTGGAGGAACGCGCACTGTACGGCCAGCCCGGTGGCGAAGGGGGTGGACCGCAGCTCGTTGCTGAGGCGCCGGAACGCGGTCACCAGGCCCGGTTCGAGGCGGTGCTGGCGGCGGTCGCCCCAGAACGGCAGGCTCCGCGGCCGGGGCCGGTCGGCCGGCAGCTGGATCAGCGAGACCGGGCGCGAGAACAGCTCGCGCCAGTACGCCGCCGCGGCCACCTGGTCCGGATCGGTCTCCGAGCGGCCGACGGTCTGCTGGATCCAGTCCGCGTAGGACCCGGCCGGGCCGAGCGGGTTCGGCTCGCCCTGGAGGAAGGCGGTGTACTGCAGGCAGAGCTCCCGGACCATTACGCCGGCGGAGCCGCCGTCGATGACGATGTGGTGGGCGGCGAGGGAGAGGTAATGGTCCTCGGCGCCCGCGCGCACCAGGCTGACGCGGAGGAGCGGCCCCTGGCTCAAATCGAACTCATGGCCGCCGAGCGCCTTGAGGCACCACTTCAGCTCGGCGGCGCGCCGCGGCCCGTCCAGACCCGAAAGGTCGATCAGGGGGAGCTGGACGGGGACCGGCGGGTCGATCCTCTGCCGGGTGCCGTCGCCGATGAACGAAGCGCGCAGGGCGGGATGCCGGTCGGAGATGCCCTGGACCGCCACCCGCAGGGCCGGGACGTCGAGCCGGCCGCGCAGGCGCAGGGCGAGAGGCTCGTTGTAGGCGCGGCTGGCGTTGGGACCCATCCGGCTGCCGATCCAGAGGATCCGCTGATTGTCGGGCACCGGCAGCTCGTGGGGCTGGGTAGGGGAGGGGTTTACCCCCTCCCGGGGGGGGGGGGCCCCCC
>JBKKAU010000142.1:0-3713 GCA_046714475.1 Thermoanaerobaculia bacterium | reverse complement strand
AGCGTACCCCGCGCTGCACGCTCTCGACCACCGCCTCGTCTTCCCGCTCCACCCGGTCGAGCCCCGCGCCCGCGCCACGGTCGAGCCGCGACGGGTCCCAGACATAAGAGAGGAAGGAGACCCGGGTGCGGTCCGGCGCCAGCGGCCGGACCACGTTGACCGAGATCCCCCACGGGTAGACGTTGACCATGGTGTTGGGGAAGAGCCAGAAGTAGTAGGCGGCGATCCGCTGGCCGTAGTCGGGCGACGAGGAGGGGAGGTCGAAGACGTCGTCGACGCCGCTCGCCACCCCCAGCTGGAGGTTGGCATACCGGAACAGCTCGGTCCGGTACTCCCCATAGTCGAGCGCGCCGGCGAGGCCGGCGTGGACATAGGGGATGTGGAACCCCTCCAGGTAGTTGTCGCAGTAGAGCGCCCAGTTCGCCCGCACCAGGTAGTCGCGCGAGCGGGACGGGTCGAAGGCCGCCTGGTCGACCGGCAGCCAGCCGACCCGCGCGTCCATCTCGGCGAGCATCTCGGCGAGCGGGAACGCCGGATCGAGCGATGCGAACAGGAGCTTCCCCCAGCGGCCGAACGGTACCTTCTTCAGATGGTCGGCCTCGGAAGGGAAGCCTTCCGCCCCGTCGAACTCGGGCATGGAGAGGAACCGGCCGTCAAGCGCGAAGCGCCGGCCATGATAGCGGCAGCGCATCACCGTCTCGACGCCGTCCCCTTCGCAGAGCACCGTGCCGCGGTGGGTACAGACGTTGGACAGGCAGTGGAGGCCGTCCAGGGCGTCGCGGGTGAGCACCAGCGGCTCGTCGAGCACCCCTTCGAGCAGGGTCAGGGGATGGACCTGGCCGGGGACTCGCACCCGGTCGGTGTCCCCCACGAGCTGCCAACTGCGGGCGAAGACCCGCTCGCGCAGGAGGCCGAACCAGCGCGGATCGGAGTAGACCTCGGCCGGCAGCGTCGCCGCGCGCCGGATGTCCTCGTCGATGGTCCAGTCGAGTAGGGGCATGGAGAGCTCGGGGGTATTCTGCCCCTCTGGCGCCGCGAAGGATAGAGGAGAGGGCGCGATGAACTACCTGTAGGGGCGCCATCCATGGCGCCCTCCCCTGAAGCGGAAAAGCCGCCCCGGTCCCCCAGAGCGGCCTAACCTAGTGGTCTAGTGAAGCGGATCAGACCTTGACGACGTTCTCCGCCGCCGGGCCCTTCTTGCCCTGGACGATGTCGAACTCCACCCGATCACCCTCGGCCAGCGACTTGAAGCCGCTGCCCTGGATGGCCGAGTGATGGACGAAGCAATCCTTCTGTCCATCCTCCGGAGTGATGAAGCCGAAGCCCTTCGTGTCGTTGAACCACTTCACTTTACCTGTGTTACGCATTGTTCTGAACTCTCTTTCTGTGGGTCTTTAATGCCCAGAAACACAAAAGGGACCAGATCCTCCGGTCCCTCGTTCGTGTCCTGGTACCGACGGGAGCACACTTCCCCCGCAGCCGGGATAGTATGCGGACTGCCCCGGCCTGTCAAGCTGCTAGGATGCCGGCCCGTGAAGTTCAAAGAGGACGAGTCCGCCACCAAGCTCCGCGGCGGCTACTACACCCCTCCGGAGATCGCCGACCTGCTCTTGCGATGGGTGCTGGCGATCGGTCCCGGACGCCTGCTGGAGCCGAGCTGCGGCGACGGCGTCTTCCTCGCCGGGCTGGCGCGGCGCGGCATGCTCCCGGCGGACAGTGCCATCACCGCCTTCGAGATCGACCCGGCCGAAGCGGCCAAGGCGCGGCAGGCGGCCACGGCGCTCACTGGCTCCGAGATCCACGCCGGCGATTTCCTGAGCTGGTCGGTCGAGCGGCTCTCCGGGCCCCCGCTCTTCGACGCCGTCGTCGGCAACCCGCCCTTCATCCGCTACCAGTACCTGGCCCCCGCGGCGCAGGAGATCGCGGCCCGGGTCTTCCGTACCTTCGGGCTGCCCTTCACCCGCCACGCCAACGCCTGGGTGCCGTTCGTGATCGCCTCGCTGGCGCTGCTGCGCCCCGGCGGCCGGCTCGCCATGGTGCTGCCGGCCGAGCTGCTCCACGTGCTGCACGCCCAGCCGCTGCGCACCTTCCTGGCCGCCCGGTGCTCGCGGGTCCTCGTCCTGGACCCGCAGGAGCTCTGGTTCCAGGGGACGCTCCAGGGCGCGGTGCTGGTGCTGGCCGAGACCCGGACCTCGCCGTCCTCGCCAGGAGAGGGCGTCGCGGTCGTCCCCACCCGCGACGAGGCGCTGCTGCGGCAGGAGCCGGACGAGATTTTCCGGACCGCGGTCTACACCAACGGGCCGACGCTCACGGGCAAGTGGATGCCGGCGCTGCTCTCCCGGCGCGAGCGCGAGCTGCTGGACGAGGCCTCGCGCCGGCCCGCCATCCGCCGGCTGGGCGAGCTGGCGGAGGTCGACATCGGCATCGTCACGGGGGCCAACAAGTTCTTCCTCGTGCCCGACGCGGTGGTGGAGCGCCACGGCCTCGCGCCGTGGGCCTTCCCCATGTTCGGCCGCAGCGAGCACGTTCCGGGGGTGGTCTACGACGAAGAGGTACACGCCGCGAACCGGCGGGCCGGCCTGCCCGGCAACTTCCTGCGGTTCTCCGCCGAGGCCGTCCCGGACCTCCCGGAGTCGGTGCGCGCCTACCTCGCCGCCGGCGAAGCCGAGGGGCTCCCCGGCCGCTACAAGTGCCGCATCCGCCAGCCCTGGTACAGCGTCCCCTCGGTCTATGCGACGCCGGTCGGCATGCTCAAGCGCTGCCACCACTTCCCACGCCTGATCCGCAACCGTCTCGGAGCCTTTACCACCGACACCGCCTACCGGCTCCGCCCGCGGGTCGACCCCGACGCCCTGGTCGCCTCGTTCGTCAACAGCCTGACCGCCCTCTGCGCCGAGCTCGAGGGCCGGCACTATGGCGGCGGCGTCCTGGAGCTCGTGCCCTCCGAGATCGAGAAGCTGCTCGTCCCGCTCGCGCCGGCCGCGCCGGCCGCGTCGAGCGCGTCGAGCGCGCCGATTGGAGGACCGGAGCTCCGGGACCTCGACCGCGCCGTCCGGGAGGGCCGCCCCCCCGGCGAGTTGCTCGCCCGGCGGGACGCGGCCATCCTGGCTCCGGCCGGCTTCACGGCCGCGGAAAGCGAGGAGCTGCGCCATGCCTGGGCGCGGCTGCGGACCCGCCGGCAGAGGACCGATTCCTAGGCAGTGGTAATATTTTCGGCCCGTGTCGCGTTAGACACCGTTGAACTGAATACCCCCATATCGGAGAAGACCATGAAGAAGTTTCCTGTTTTGTGTATCTTGTCGCTCCTCGCGGTCCCGGCGTCGGCCCAGACCCCGCCGGCTCAGAACAGCCAGCAGCCGGCCGCCCCGGGGCAGCAGCGCCCCAAGCCGGAGTCGGTCGACGACCGCGCCAGCTACATCATCGGCTTGAACCTGGGCCGCTCGCTCAAGCAGCAGGAGGTGCCGGCCAACCCGGACCTCATCATCCAGGGGCTGCGCGACGGCCTTGGCGGCTCCCAGGCGCTGCTGACCGACGAGGAGATCCAGACGACCATGACCTCCTTCCAGCAGGCGCTGATCTCGAAGCAGGAGACCAAGCGCACCGCCGCGGCCGAGAAGAACCAGAAGGAGGGCACGGCGTTCCTGGAGGCCAACAAGAAGAAGCAGGGGGTGAAGACCACCGCGAGCGGCCTGCAGTACGAGGTCGTCCAAGCC
>JBKKAU010000141.1:0-9038 GCA_046714475.1 Thermoanaerobaculia bacterium | reverse complement strand
CTACCCCCAGGCCTGGTTGCCGGAAGTAAGCGACCAATAATCTGCCATTCCGTGTCACTCATGTCGCTCGGGTATCCCATAGACGCATTTTAGCACGTCTTCCGGGACTTCCCAAACACCCTCTGAGTCAGGGCTTATGCGACAGCCCCTCAGTCAAAATACTGGCCGATAATGTCCCGGCTCTGGCTGCCTTTCTCCAATCAAGCCTCTGGCGGCTAAGTAGTTCGGAGCCTACGCGAATTCCTGTCGCTGGTCAACTGCGACAAAACCCTGGATCTAATGCTTCTAGGGCTAATTATCCATGTCGCCCAGTACACCTCCCCATCTCAGCAAGGAGGACCGTAAATTCTTGGCAGATCTGACTTTCGAGGGACGCGGCGCACACGAGCACAGAAGGATAGACGACGGGACGACAGTCGGATAATAGGCCAAGCGCCCATAACCGCCGCGCTCTAACTGAGGGGGTCGCTCACGATACATAGCCACTCATCGATAACGCAGCAAGGGTCCGTCCCTGGGGACCCAGGAAAGGAGCTGCCCTCCCAGGGCGCGATGAATCGCGCCCCGACACCCGATATCCCGCCAAGAGGGTTCCGAACACCGACGCAGGGCGCAGTTCATTGCGCCCTCACGGCTCCGCCCGGGTTGAGACTCCGTTCTCCAAGGAAACCGCCCGGCTGGCGGAGGAGGGGCAAAGAGGAGAGCAATGCTTCCAGGTAGCGGCTCTATCCTGGCGTCGAGAAGAGACGCCTCCGAAGAGAGGGACAACGTCTCCAGGAAGCTTACAAAACTCCATTGGAAGCTTCCAACGGCTCCAGGAACGTTACAACGCCTCCAGGAAGGTTCCAAAGCGCCATTGGAAAGTTCCTGGGCGCGTTGGAAGCTTCCAATGGCGTCAGGAAAGTTACAAAGCCTCCAGGAAGCTTCCAAAGAGTCGTTGGAAACTTCCTGACGCCGTTGGAGGGATACAAAACGCTCAGGAATGTTCCAACGGAGCTTTGGAAGCTTCCTGACGCCGTTGGAAGCTTCCAATGGCTCCAGGAAAGTTACAAAGCCCCCAGGAAGCTTTCAAAGAGCCGTTGGAACCTTCCTGGAGGCGTTGGAAGCTTCCAATGGCGGTTTGTAATGTTCCTGACGGCGTTGTACGGCTTCGGGGAAGAGAGGTTACGGGAGAGAGACAAAAAAGAGGGAGGCGTTCAAGCCTCCCTCGAAGGTATGCGATGGAATGGGAACCGCGGGTGACTAGCTCTCGGGCTGGACGTCCTCAGGAGGCGGGAGCGGCTTCTCTTTCCGGGTCCGGCCGCGGAACGGCTGGAGGCCGAACTCGGCCAGCCTCTCCGACCGGGGGCCGTAGTGCTCCTTGAGCAGCACGCGCAACGCGGTCGCCGTCCGCTCCCCATCCTCGATGATCCCCTGGAGCTCCTTGGAGAGCTCCTGCTTGCTGGCCGTGAGGGCGCCCTGCTGCTTGGCGATCTCCAGGGCCCGGGCCAGCAGCCCTTCGAGCTTGGTCCGAGGCACCTCCAAGTGGCCGAGGACCCCGAGGTTCGCCAGCAGCGTGGTGAGCAGCCGCTGCCAGCTCCCCAATTTGCCCGTGTACGTCGATTCCTTCTTACCCATACTCCTACTCCCTTCTGAGCCCGTGGGCCCGAAATCCGGCGGCCGAAGGTGGCGCCGGAAACTCATCTCTCCTCGAAGACCTGGCCGGCCTTCCCTGGCCGGACCAGGGGACTACGGTGGGCCAAAGGCTGATGCTGACCGGACGGAGCCGGGAAAGCGCTCACGCCACTGCACGACTTATGCGGCATACAATTTCATGTATGCGGATTTCTGTCAAGACTTTTTCTCTGACTTTCCTTCCACTTCTACTCTGTATACGCATGAGCCGGGGGTTTCGTCACAGACTTCCGGCCGAAAGCGGCAGGGGACGGGGTAAACTCCTCGGCCAGGAGACGGACAGATCCCATGACTACGCCCGAGCCGCCCGCCCTCCAGACCCTTTCCCTCGCGCGCCGAGCAGATGTTCCCGGCGCTGACCCCGGCCCAGGTCGGGCGCATCGCCGCCCAGGGGCATGTGCGCCCGGTGCGGCAGGGGGAGGTGCTCATCGAGGCCGGGGAGCAGGTCGTGCCGTTCTTCGTGGTCACGGCGGGCCGGGTCGAGGTCGTCCGGCCGTCCGGCACGGCCGAGACGCTCGTCGCCGTCCATGGACCCGGCCAGTTCACGGGCGAGGTCAACATGCTCTCCGGCCGCCGCGCGCTCTTCCGGGCGCGCGTGGCCGAAGCGGGCGAAGTCGTCGAGATGGATCCCGAACGCCTGCAGGGGCTGGTGCAGACCGACTCGGAGCTGAGCGAGATCCTCATGCGGGCCTTCATCCTGCGCCGGGTGGAGCTCATCGCGCAGGGGATCGGCGACGTCGTGCTCGTCGGGTCGACCCATTGCTCGGGGACGTTGCGCGTCCAGGAGTTCCTGACCCGCAACGGCCATCCCTACTCTTATCTCGACCTCGACCGGGACGACGACGTCCAGATCCTGCTGGACCGGTTCCACGTCGGCGCCGAGGACGTACCCTTCCTGATCTGCCGCGGCGAGCTGGTGCTGCGGAACCCGACCAACCGTCAGATCGCAGACTGCCTCGGCTTCAACGAATCGATCGACCAGGGCCAGATCCGCGACCTGGTCATCATCGGCGCCGGACCCTCGGGGCTCGCCGCCGCCGTGTACGGCGCGTCGGAAGGGCTCGACGTCCTGGTGCTGGAGTCGAGCCTGCCCGGCGGGCAGGCGGGCTCGAGCTCGAAGATCGAGAACTACCTCGGCTTCCCCATGGGCATCTCGGGGCAGGAGCTGACGGCGCGCGCCTACACGCAGGCCCAGAGGTTCGGGGCTCACCTGATGGTCGCGAAAGGCGCCACGCGGCTGGCCTGCGCCCGTAAGCCGTACGCCATCGAGATCGACGACGGACCGAGCGTACCGGCGCGCGCCGTCATCATCGCCACGGGCGCCGAGTACCGGAAGCTGCCGCTGCCGAACCTGCCGCAATTCGAAGGCGCCGGCGTGTACTACGGCGCGACGTTCATCGAATCGCAGGTGTGCGGCGGCGAAGAGGTGATCGTGGTGGGAGGCGGCAACTCGGCCGGCCAGGCCGCCGTGTTCCTGGCGCAGACCGCCCGGCGCGTGCACATGCTCGTCCGCGCGGAGGGACTGGCGGACACCATGTCGCGGTACCTGATCCGGCGCATCGAGCAGCATCCCGCCATCATCCTGCGGACGCGCACGGAGCTCGTCGCCCTCGAAGGGAGCAACCATCTCGACCGCGTGCGCTGGCGGGACAACCGGACCGGGGACGTCGAGACGCACGGCATCCGCCACGTCTTCGTCATGACCGGCGCCGCTCCCAGCACGCACTGGCTCGATGGCTGCATCGCGCTCGACGCGAAAGGTTTCATCAAGACGGGAACGGACCTGTCGCCGGACGATCTCGCCGCCGCGGGATGGCCGCTGACCCGGGCGCCCCACCTTCTCGAAACGAGCCTGCCCGGAGTGTTCGCGGTCGGCGACGTCCGGGCCGGCAATGTCAAGCGCGTGGCCTCGGCCGTGGGAGAGGGATCGATCGCCGTCTCCCTCGTCCACCAGGCGCTGCGTGAATAAAAGGACTATGACCCATGCCTGACGAAACCTGCTCTCATATCGCCGCGGTCACGGACGTCCGGCACGCCAAGCGCCATGAGTGCGAGGAGTGCGTGAAGATCCATGGCCGGTGGGTCCATCTGCGGACCTGCCAGACCTGCGGCTCGACGCTCTGTTGCGACAACTCGCCCAACCGCCACGCCACCCGGCACGCGCAGGCGAGCGGTCATCCCGTCATCGCCTCGGCGGAGCCGGGCGAGCATTGGCTGTATTGCTATCCGGACGACGCGTTCGCGGAATATTAAGATTTCCGTGTATCCCACGAAATCGGCTTTCGTGGCGCGATTTTTGCAATATTTTATGGATGTGGTTATCGCCAGCCCTGGAAGATGATTCGCCTACAATGGGCCGACCGATCGGGGCTGGCTCGAGTGACCACGACTAGGAGTTCCACAATGTCTACCACCACCGTCGAGGTCCACCCCAACGTCCTATCGACCGCCGCTCTCCTCGGCGACAGCGTCGTCAACCGTGCAGGGGAGAGCCTCGGCAAGATCGAAGAGATCATGCTCGACATGGAGAAGGGGCGCGTTGCCTACGCCGTCCTCTCCTTCGGTGGCTTCCTGGGGATGGGCGAGAAGCTGTTCGCCATTCCGTTCGAGGCCCTGAAGCTCGACTCCAGCCGCGAGCACTTCACGCTCGACGTCGACAAGGACAAGCTGAAGAACGCGCCGAGCTTCGACAAGAACAACCCTCCGAAGGCGTCGGACCGCACCTGGGGCTCCGAGGTTTACAAGTTCTACGGGTACACGCCCTACTGGCAGTAAGACCGGGGCAGGATCTAGCAGGACCTGGCAGGATCGAGGGCGGCCGTACGGCCGCCCTCTTTTTGTTACAGGCGAGGACGGGCGAGCAGCTCGTAGATGACGGGAGGGTCGACCGGCTTCGTCAGGAAGTGATCGAACCCGGCCTGTTGCGCGCGTCGCTGGTCTTCCTCCTGCCCATAACCGGTCAAGGCGACGAGCAGCGCTCTTGCGGTCCGGCGCCGCCGGCGCAGCCGAACGGCGACCTGGTAGCCGTCCAGCCCGGGCAAGCCGATGTCGAGCAGGACGGCCTCGGGATGGAAGGAGACGGCCTTTTTCAACGCCGCCGGTCCATCGTGAGCGGTCTCCACTTCGTATCCCCGAAAGCGCAGGAGGAGGGCCAGGCTCTCGGCCGTATCCACGTTGTCGTCCACCACCAGGACGCGGCGCGGCGCGGTTGCGGCGGCGGAGGCCGCCGGACCCGCGGCCGTCCCGGCGGCCCCGGCGGTGCCGAGCCGCTCCGATTCCCGGTTCGCGGGCGCCAGGATGGGTAGGCGCACCACGAGCTCGCTGCCCTGCCCCAGCCCCGCGCTGTGGGCTTCGACGCTGCCGCCGTGCAGCTCGACGAGGCGTCGCACCAGCGTCAGCCCGATCCCCAACCCCCCTCCCTTGCGGTCGTACGAGCGGTCCGCCTGCATGAACAGGTCGAAGACGCGCGGCAACGTCTGCGCGGCCATGCCGCTGCCGTCGTCGCGGACCCGCACCACGACCTCGCCGGAGGTCTCGGGACCGTTGCTCACCAGCTCGGCCGTGACCCAGCAATGGCCGCCTTCGGGGGTGAATTTGGACGCGTTGTTCAACAGGTTGCCGAAGATCTGGTCCAGCCGGGTCGGGTCCGCGTCGAGGTAGACCGGCTCGCGCGGCAGCGTAATCGACAGCTCCTGGCCGCGCGCCTCCATGAGGGGCTGGGCGATCTCCACCGCGTGCTTGAGGAAGGTGGCCAGCTCGACCCGCTCCCGGCGCAGACGGACCTCGCCCCGGGTGATGCGGGAGACGTCGAGCAGGTCTTCGATCAGCCGGCCCATGTTCTGGATCTGCCGGTTCATCATGGCCCGCGCCCGCTCGATCACGGCGTGGTCGGCGACAGCGGCGTTGTCGGCGATAAGGGCGCCAGGGGCGCCGGCGGTCTCCAGGATCTGCGCGGCGTTACGCAGGGGGGCCAGCGGGTTGCGCAGCTCGTGGGCCAGCAGGGCCAGGAACTCGTTCTTGCTGCGGTCGGCCGCGGCCAGCTCCTCGACGCGTTGGCGCAGGGCCGTTTCCAGCTCCTTGCGCCCGGTGATGTCCTCGATGGCAAGCAGGGTCAACGACCTCTGGCCGCTCTCCTGGAAGAACCGCCGGGCGTTGAGCAGCATCGTCTTGCGGCCGATGTGCTCGAAGTCCTGTTCCACCTCGTAGCCGTCCACGCCGTCTTCCTCGAGCTGGATCCGCTTCAGGAGCCGCCGCAGCTCGGGGATGTTCCATTGACCTTTTCCGAGCTCGTGAAAGAAACGTTTCTCCGTCGTCTCGGGCGTCTCCTTGAAGGTCTGATAGAACGACCGGCTCGCGGTCTGCACGCACAGGTCCGCGTCCAGCACCAGGAGGGATTCGCGCACGGTCGCCACGATGCCTTCGGCATATTCGCGGGCGCGGTGCAGCGTGTCGACGTCGACGAGCACGATCACCGCGCCGTCGATCTTGTTCTCCAGGGTCTTGTAAGGCCGGATGCGCAGCAAGTACCACAGCCCCTGCCGGTCCTGGACCTCGCGCTCTCTGGCGGTGGCCGTTTCGATCACCTCCGCCAGCAACGGCTCCAGGTCGGGGACGCTGAGGTTGAGCTTGAAGTCGCTGATCGGCCGGCCGACGTCGGTGGGCACCAGGTTGAAAAGCTTTTCCGCCATCGGCGTGAAGCGCCGGACGCGCAGGTTCTGCCCGAGGATGACGATGGCCATCTCGACGCTGCTGAGGAGGTTGAACAGGTCGTTGTTGAGCAGGTGCAGCTCGGCGTTGCGGTTCTGCAGCTCGTCGTTGACCGTGACCAGCTCTTCGTTGCTCGACTGGATCTCCTCCTTGGAGGTCTCCAGCTCTTCGTTGATGCTCTGCAGCTCCTCGTTGGCCGACTGCGCCTCCTCGTTGGCGGACTGCAGCTCTTCGTTGACGGCTTCCTGCTGCTCGATCACCGATTGCAGGTATTCGCGGGTCGCGGCCAGCTCCTGCGCCAGACGGGCATTCTCCCTTTCGGCGGTCTCTCCCTCCGCGGCGGCTCCGGCCCTGGTCCCCGCGGTCCGGTTCCTCTTCCCTCGCGGGCGCGAAGGCGGCGGGACCGGTTCTTCGAACAGGACCAGGAAGCCGCCCGCCGAGCTCCCCTGGAGAGGGACCACCTCCAGGTGGACCTTCCGGAGCCCGCCCTCGGATGGGACCTGCAAGCCCTCTTCGCGGACCGGAGCCTCCGTCTTCCTGGCCTTGCCGATCGCGGCCCGCAGCCGGACCGCCAGCCCCACCCGCGCCATCCTGAGCAGGTTCAGGCTCGCCTTGCCCGGCGCCGGCGTCAGGTACGGCCCGGTGTCGCCGCGGAACTGCAGGATTTCGAGGTCGGAGTTGACCACCACGCCGGGCGGGACGTACCTCGCCAGAAGGATGCGGTCGGCCTCCTGCACGTCGGTCGCCGTCCTGGCAGGCGGCAAACGGCCTGGCCCATGCCCGGACCCTCCCCGGTCGTGCCTGGAGCCGGCGGCGGGGCCGAAGGGCGCCCGGCGGGAGGAGGGCTTCTTGGTGTAGCACTTGTGGCGGGCGTCCGCCTCCTCGAACAGGTCGCGGTACGAGCCGATCGTCTCCGAGCTCCCCAGCAGCAGGAAGCCGGCCGGCTTCAAGGCATAGTGCAGGAGCGGCACGACCCTCTGTTGCAGCGCCGGCTCCAGGTAGATGAGCAGGTTGCGGCACGAAATGAGGTCGATCTGCGAGAAGGGCGGGTCGGCCAGCACGTTGTGCCGGGCGAACACGCACAGGTCGCGGATCGTCTTGCTGACGCGGTAGCTGCCGTCGACCTTGACGAAAAAACGCCGCAGGCGCTCCGGCGAGAGGTCGTGCTCGATGCTCTTCGGGTAGACGCCCGCGCGCGCCTTTTCGATGACGGTCCCGTTGAGGTCGGTGGCGAAGACCTGGACCGGGGACCGGCTGCCCTTGGCCTCGGCGAGCTCGGCGAAGGTGATGGCGATGGAGTAGGCCTCCTCGCCGGTCGAGCACCCCAGCACCCAGACGCGCAGCGGCTCGTTCGGGCGGCGGTTCTTGAACAGCTTGGGCAGGACCGTGGCCTTGAGCGCGTCGAACGTTTCCGGGTCGCGGAAGAACCTCGTCACGTGAATGAGGATGTCCTGGTAGAGGGCCTCCACCTCCCCGGGGTTCTTGCGCAGGAAGCCCGCATAGTCCTCCATCCCCTCGATCCTGTGCAGGACCATGCGGCGGGTGATGCGGCGATGGACGCTGCTCGCCTTATATTGGGAGAAATCGACGCCCGTGACCCTGCGCACGGTCTCCAGGACCTTGCCGGCGCCCGGCTCGCCGGCGCGCGCCTTGAGCCTGGCCGGCGCCGCCTGGACCGCGTGCGGGTGCCGGGCGATGCGCCCGATCTCCCGGGCGATCTCGGCCGGGGGGAGCACGAAATCCACGCAGCCGCTGGCGATGGCGCTGTGCGGCATGCTGTTCTGCTGAGCCGTGTCGTCCTGCGCGAAGGTGATGCCGCCCTCGGCCTTGATCTCCGCCAGCCCAAGGGTGCCGTCGGTGGCCGTGCCGGACAGGATCACGCCGACCGCCCTGTCTCCCTGGTCTTCCGCCAGGGAGCGGAAGAAGAAATCGATGGGCCGGTGCTGGCCGCGGGCCTCCTCCCGGGGGAGCAGCTGCAGGATCCCCCGCGAGACGATCATGTTGCGGTCGGGCGGGATGACGTAAACGCAGTTGGGCTTCACCTGCGGCTCGTCGTGGACCTCCATGACCGGCATCGCGGTGGTCCGGGACAGGATCTCCGACAACAGGCTGGCGTGCTTGGGGGCCAGGTGCTGCACGAGCACGAAGGCCATCCCGGTATCGACCGGCAGCGCGCTCAACATCTGCGTAAAGGCCTCGAGCCCGCCGGCCGAAGCGCCGATGCCGACGATCGACGGGGGGCGGCCGGCCTGCTCCGCCACGGGCGCCATGGCCGCCACGGCCGCGGGAGATACCGCGGGCGAGGGCGATGCGGGGTGTTTCCGTCTGCTGACAGCCATGGATAAAAGTCATCTTACACCCGATCCGCTGGTTACATTACGGCGAGAGCCCGTGGCTCGTTTCGTGCAATAACTTCCTCTAGCTTCACATTCGAGCTCCGACCCTCTGCCGCGGCAGGTGTTGCGCGCGCCAGGGCCGTCCGAGGGCTACCACCTACCGGAAGGATCGCTCATGAAACGATGCATGGTTCTGGGTTTGTCGGCCCTCTTCATCTCCCTGACCGCGGTGGCGCCGGCCGGCGCCGGGGGCGGGGCGCCGGCGCCCCCGACTACGACGTCGCCCACGGGCCTTGCGCCGCGCACCAGGCCGGCGTAGGC
>JBKKAU010000140.1:0-41447 GCA_046714475.1 Thermoanaerobaculia bacterium | reverse complement strand
CAAAGTAATTGTCGTCGACCGGCCAAAGTAATTGTCGCGGGTCAGGGGGCCAGGGGGGTGAGGGCTTTCGTGGTGCCTCCCCCCCTGAGCGGGTGGGCGGCAGGGAGCTGGGGAGGGTCAGGTGGGGCGTTGCTGCGAGTACAGCGCCTCGTGGAACGCCCTCCCCTCCCGGACCCGATGAATCCGGCCGGCGCGCTCCATCCGGCGCAGGGTGACCGAGGCGGTGCGGGCGTCGACCGCCCACTCGAGCGATCTGCCAAACCGCCGGTTGACCTCCGCCGCCACCTCCGTGGCCCCGAACGCCGCGTCGGCCGGCTTGCCGTCGACCACCCGCGAGACCAGCCGGCTCACCATCGGCCGCTTGCCATAGAAGGTCTCCACCTCCTCCGGCACGGGCTTGGCCTCCGCCGCCTTCTGCCTCTCCAGAGCCTGCCGGGCGAGCTCGAGCGCCGGACCGGCCACGGTCTTGAAATCCTCGAAGTGGCGGGTCACCTTCTCGAGCTCGGCGGCATGGAAAGCGCGCTGCCCGCGGTGGACCTCCTCCTTCTCTGCGTGAAGCGCCTCCTGGTCCCGGTGAAAGGCGATCTGCGCCTCGAGGTGGTCCAGGACGGCGACGACGGAAAGCTCCGAGCTCATGTTTTCTCCCTCCAAATTGCCGCAACGCCAGCTCCCGGGCGGCAACGCATAGCAAGCCTGCGGCAATGGCGACCCCTGGCGCGACAATACCACGAACCACCAACCTGCCACAGCCCTTCCGGAGCCAAGGCAAGCCGACATTGCCGCGATGTACTCTTACCCAGAGTCTCCGTTCCGCAGGATCTCTGGATGCATGGAAACGGCGCCGCGGAAAATCCTCACATTGCCGCACGTCGACCGTCCATTGCCTCTCCTTATTTCCGCATTGTTTCGGCCAGAAACTGATTGTCTCAATGACTCGCCATATCGCCTCAATGTATTCCCGCATCTCCCCGCAGAAGACAACATCGCCGCAATGTTCCGACGCATCGATGCATTCAAGGAGCAGGTCGCGGCGATGCAGCAACACCTCGCCGCAATGCATCCCTTTTCTGCGGTAACTTGGCTTGCGTCGAGACTACGCGGCGCCACCGTCCTCACGCGCAAGGACAACCTGCGGCGATGTAAGCAATCACCGCGGCGACGTAAGCGATCATTGCCGCATCGTATGGATACGGCGCGGCGATACATGGAAACAGCGCGGCGCCTCCGGGATCATTGCGGCGATGCGGCGAAGTATCCCCCCGGCGGTGCGGTATCCTGATCCGATGTCTCCCTCCCCCGCTCCGGCGTCTGTCTACGTCCTGCCGCCGCTTCCGTACGCGCGGCTGCGGTTCACCCTCCGCGCGACAGAGCCGTCGACATTGCCGCCTTTCAAGGGATCGTTGCTGCGCGGCGCCTTCGGGCATGCCCTGCGCCGCGTCGCCTGCGCCATGGGGCCGGAACAGCCGTGCGAAACCTGCCGGCTGCGCGCCGTCTGCGTCTACACCCGGGTATTCGAGACCTACATCGAAGGCGAGCCGCCGCCGTTCCTCCAGGGCCTCACCGACGCGCCGCGGCCGTACGTCTTCGAGCCGGGGACGGAAGCGCTCGCCTTCGCACCGGGCGCCGCGCTTCCCTTCGACCTCCTGCTGATCGGCCGCGCCATCGAGCACCTCCCCTACGTGCTCCTCGCCGTCGAGCGCATGGCCGCCGCCGGCCTCGGCAGCCGCCGCCACCCCTTCGCGCTCGACCGGGTCGACGCGCAGACCCCGGAAGGCTGGCAACCCATTTTCGTGGACGGCCGCGCCCAGGGCCGCCCCCTCCCGCCGCTCTTTCCTTCAGAGGACATCCCCGCCGATCGCGCCCTGCTCCGCTTCCTGACGCCGACGCGCCTCAAGGCGAAAGGCCAGCTCCAGGCCAGCGTCGACTTCCGCGGCCTGGCCTTCGCCATGCTGCGCCGGGTCCTGGAGCTCGCCTGGTTCCACGTCCCCGGCGCCGACATCGACTGGACCTTCCGTCCGCTCCTCGAACGAGCGAGCACGGTGAAGGTCCGCGCCTCGGACCTCGCTTGGAAAGACTGGCAGCGCTATAGCAACCGCCAGGAGCGGTCGATGACCCTCGGCGGCTTCGTGGGGACCATGGAGATCAAAGGCGACCTCGCCCCCTTCGGGCTCCTGCTGCGGACCGCCGAAATCGTCCACCTCGGCAAGGGAGCGACGTTCGGGATGGGGTGGATGGAGCTGGAACCGTAGAGGCGGTCAAGGCATCTCAAAAAGCGCGCCATGAACGCTCAGGTGATTGCCGGAGCCGAATCACCTGCCTTATGATGTGCTGGATAGCGGCTCAAAACATTCGTTCCTTGACAGCAAGAAGCGTACCTGACAAGAAACATGCCAGCGCCCCGGCGCCACTTTGGCAGGCAGGTAACAGCCGACAGATAAACCTTTGTGGATCGAAGAGTTAGCCTGAAAGGAGGTAACTGCAGAGGTGCTACAGAGCCATCGAAAAGTAGCCTTGAGGGGAGGTAACAGCGGAAGGCATCTTAAGTCACAGAAAAAGCGTGGGTTACAAAGCCAGGCCTCGGAATTGCCCTGATCTGTATGGAGGGATTGCGACAATAAAGCTCCTATTCCTAGGTGAGTGCGAGATTGAACTCGGAATTGCCCTGATCTGTATGGAGGGATTGCGACAGGCTGTCGTCGGGGTCGCTGTTCATCATCGAATTGCTCGGAATTGCCCTGATCTGTATGGAGGGATTGCGACTAGGACTGGCTGGGACGACCCGAGCTGTCCTTGACGACGAGGAACTCGGAATTGCCCTGATCTGTATGGAGGGATTGCGACTCTCGTGATTTCGCGCTCGGTTCTCATCGTCGTCTCCTCGGAATTGCCCTGATCTGTATGGAGGGATTGCGACGCTCCTGGATCTCCAGTTTGGACTTGATGGCCTCAACCTCCCTCGGAATTGCCCTAATCTGTATGGAGGGATTGCGACGTGCCGTCCGGTCCGATGCTGATGGCCACGAACTCGATTTTTCTCGGAATTGCCCTGATCTGTATGGAGGGATTGCGACTTTCCCGACATATTCACCCTCGGTATTTTCTCGAAACCTCGGAATTGCCCTGATCTGTATGGAGGGATTGCGACGAAGCGATCTGGGCGATCCCCGCCTTGTCGACCTTTTTCTCGGAATTGCCCTGATCTGTATGGAAGGATTGCTCCGACAGGTGTGACCGGCTTCCTCAGGCCCGAAGGGCCGTAGGCATAAAGCCTGGTGCTTTAGCGCCAGGAAAGGGTGTCCACCAAATCTCCAATGAGTCCCGTAGGGACGTAGGCGGCGGTCTGCCTACGCCCCTACGGGGCTGCTCGAAGGTGGGGTGGGTCGCGTACCTGGCATTGAAATGCCCGGCTTTATGCCTGTGCCCCTGCGGGGCGGATCAGACGTCTACGCCGTAGAGTGTGCGACACCAGGCAAGATGTATATAAGAGGGTGCTCTCCAGCCGCAGGATAGGACTGTCCACTCTGCCGTAACGAACCTCGGACCAGGCGAGCTGTATCCGCTTCTGTGCGCCAACGTCGGACTGCCTCGATCCGTCTCGCCTGGGCGCTACTTCTCCGTTCCCGCTGGTTCTTCGAATCTCGACAAAGGGCTCCGTCGTCCGGCCGTCAACTCTGCGCGTTGCATCGACTGGCCATGGAGGCGTGCTCAATACCCGGGAATCCTCCAGACTCTCAGGAATCACCTGGAACCGTCTGGCACTTCTTGGCGCTTCTTGTGAGGGAGAAATGGCCTGCGCCAAGGCATGGATGCCCCTTTCCCGGGAGCACCCTGTCAGACGTTATCGACCCCGAGTACGCCGCGGATCTCCTGGCCGGTGTATCCCCAGAAATGAATCCGGCCATAGATGATCATCCAGAAGAACCCCTCGCGCTCGTCAGCAGGGAGAACTTTTCGGCCGTAATGGAAAACTCCTCCCTCGCCGACAGGGAGTAGGCGCACGTTGAGGCGCTCAAAGTATGGCCTCGCCGCCTCCGGGTCAATGAAGTCGCAGCTCACCGGCCAGTCCGCAGGAAGAACGGTGCCCGTCGTCTTTGCGAACAGCCCCCGAGTCATCCGATTGACCACTCTCTGAATCCTGTGAGGCTCCTCAAAAATGGCTTCCCCCCTACCCAGGTAGATGCCCGCCGGGGTGTGAACATCCACAGGATGTAGCTTCGCTAGGGTAGCCTTCTTCAGCCCTGGCCGTTCAGGCCGGTGAAAACCCCTCATCGTTGGCCCTTCCCACACCTTGCGAGCTACGGGATCGTACGGGGCTGCCAGAGTGGCCATGAGCAGCCGAAAGTTCTCGTCATCCATCGAAAAGCTGCGGTTGCAATCCCTGTGTGCCGGCAGAGTTATGAGCCCCTTCGTCTTCCTGCCGCGCTCAAAGAGGTTGGCTGGAATCACGTGTTCATCGTCACGGGGACGTCCTTCAAGCGGTCCTGCACACATGTAGCAGTAGTCCTGATACGGCATCCCTGTGCTCATGCTGGTCATACTACGGGAGGCAGGGAAGCCCGTACAGACGCCACCCTAGATGTCTACTGCGCCGCTTCGCGGTATGCCGCTGCACCACAGGGCCGGGATCGGACAGCTCGCTGCGTAGGAGGATGGGGGGCGCCCCCGAGGAATCACCCGGAACCTATCCCCGAACGAAAACTATCCCCAGGCTACTTGTGCGCAGGCCTCAAACGCGGCTATGATGCTTTCGATATCGACCACTGGCGAGAGCCAGTGCCGGTGGAAGCCGGATGTCGGCCCGTCGCGTGACGCGACGATTAGGAACAGCGAGCCTGTATCGGCTCTTTACTAAAGGTCCTGTCTGGGCCTGGAGGTCACCAGCATGGCGACAAAACCCGAAGTCCCTCTGCCTGATCGCATCTCAGCATCGTTCCAGGAGCTAGCCGACTCCTCGGCACGCTTGAACTCTGCTTCCGACGAACTCGCGAACGCAGTCCGCCCCATTGATGCCGCGCTGAAAAAGCTGAACCTCGGCGTCACCGCATGGTATTCATATAAGGGTTTCAATGATCCCGACAGGGAATACTACTGGAGTCGCCGTATCGGTTACGCGAGAGTAGGACGCACATGGGGGCTGGCACTCTCTACAGTTTCAGGGTATTACAGCAGCGGCGACGACGAGGATAAGGAGGAGTGGCTATTTAACGACGCGCCGCGGTGGATGCGAGTTGAAGCGGTCGATCATATTCCGGACCTGCTCGAACTCCTCGTAAAGGAGGCGAACAAAATCACAGCGAACCTTCAGAAGAAGGCTGAGAAGACGCGTGAACTCGCCAGCACCGTCTCGACGCTCTCTGCAGCTAAGGCGAGGAGCTAGGCGTTATGGACGCCTTCACAGCGGGAGTGTGTGGAGTGGTGATCGTGCTCCTCTATCGCCTAATTGTTGTTGCTCTTCACCGAAAAGGTGATCTGCGGGCTGGTGCCAAAGTCGGCCCGGCCTCATTCTTTTTGGAAGTACACGATAAAAAACGCAGCTCTCGCAAATTACCGAGCTGACGCGTCACACGACGAGGTCCGCAAGGCCGCCGAGGACCCGGACAATTTCTGGGTTCCCGACTACGGCCCCGACGAGGCCGGCCTGTCCGTGTTCTGGATCCATGGCCGGTGGATCGCGGTGTGGCGCTCTCTCGAAGAGCCCGAGGACGCCCCCGCGGAGGTGCGCTGGACCGTCCTCCCGATCGGCTCCGATCCTGAGGACGGCTTCGGCGGCCTGACGTTCTTGGAAGCCTGACGGCTGGAGGCGGTTGCCCTCGAGGCCAGGAAGAATCTGGGGGAGAGATTTCCGGGCCCCCAGATCCTTTTTTGCAGGGAGAGGTGCCACCTCTTCCTGCCTGGGTACGATCAGGCCAAGGGCGGCAGAAGGAAGCGGCAGCGGGGACCGGTGGCTCTGGCGAGGTGGCGATCGAGCGTCGCCAGCGGGAGGTCGAACTGTTCGGCCACCGCAACGTACCAGGCATCGTAGCTCGTGACGTTGGCCCGCAACTCCCAGATCCGCTCCGCGAACGGAGTGAAGGGGACAAGCTCAAGATCGAGCAGGAGAAGATCACGGGCGGCGGCACCGGCTTCCGTCCGGTCCAGCCGACCCTGAAGCTCGAGCCGGCGGAGGATATTCGTGGCCTCGACGAGAGCCAGGTGGGGCGCAATGAGGTTGCCGGCTCTCACCACATCCTCGGCCCACCGTCCTTCTGCGCCCACATCCGAGGTGGCGGCAACCAGAATCGAGGCGTCGACGACCGCGCTCACCGGTGGTCCATGTCTCGATGGGCCAAGATCTCCTCGGGCGAGAGCCTGGTCCCTGCCGTCGCTTTGCGCTCCCGGATTCGTTCGAGCACCTTCTCCACCGGTGGGCGTGTGGCCAGACGTTCCAACTCGGCCCGCAGGTATTCCTGCATCGACTTGCCTTGGAGAGCTGCCCGCGCGGCAAGCTCATCCCTTACCGCATCCGGCACGTCACGGATGGTGATCTGCACGCTCATGTCCGCATTTTGAAGCCGCTGACTGCAAAATGCAAGCAACCTGGGAGCGCCTATCAAAGTCTCGATGTAGGGCGGGGCTTGCCCCCGCCCCTACATCACCTGAGGCGAGTTTGTCAGGAACTCCTGAACTCCTGAGCCCATTGGAGGACGCCCGGGTTGGGCCTCTTCCTCACAAGCTCACTCAGGACATCGGTGTCAACGAGAAAGCTCGTCGAGGGTAAAGGGTTGGGCCGCTCCTGGCGCGGCGGGATTTCCAGGGTGTAATCCTCTTCGTCACAGATACGACGGAGCTCGGCGAATGCCTCCCCGAGGGTTCGCCCTTCTCCGCGAAGGTGCGCTTTGTGCGGTGATGTTCGTTCGTTGATGCTTCATCTCTCCAGAGAATAAGCCCATCAGGTGACCTGATGAGCTTATCGGGTCGCCTGATGAGCTCATCGGCTGACCTGATAAGCTTATTTTTCCGCGAATAAGCCCATCAGGTGACCTGATGAGCTTATCGAGTCACCTGATAAGCCCATCGGCTGACCTGATGAGCTTATCGGGTCACCTGACAAGCTTATCGGCTGACCTGATGAGCTTATCGGGTCACCTGATGAGCTTATCAGCTGACCTGATAAGCTTATTTCCCCGCGAATAAGCCCATCAGGTGACCTGATAAGCTTATCGAGTCACCTGATGAGCCCATCAGCTGACCTGATAAGCTTATCGGCTGACCTGATGAGCTTATCGGGTCACCTGATGAGCTCATCGGCTGACCTGATAAGCTTATTTCCCCGCGAATAAGCCCATTAGGTGAGCTGATGAGCTTATCGGGTCGCCTGATGAGCCCATCAGCTGACCTGATAAGCTTATTTCCCCGCGAATAAGCCCATCAGCTGACCTGATGAGCTTATCGGGTCACCTGATGAGCCCATCAGCTGACCTGATGAGCTTATTTTCCGACCGTAGAGGACGCCTCGGCCCGCCGCTGGACGGCCCGGAGCCACATGTGCCGGATCAAGGAGCTCCCGGGGTAGATGTGCCGCCAGTAGGTGGCGAACCTCCGGCGGGCGGCTGCGTCGGTCGCGAAGACGCGGGTCTCGGTCGAGAGATGGCTCCAGCCATTCCCCAGGTCCTCGATGTGGAAGCTCATGGCGGCCTTGGCATGGCCGGGAGCGCGCAGGTCGATGAAATCGCGAGGCGTGGCGATCCTGACAGGCCCGGGGCTCAGGACGACCGTGCCGACGACCAGATCCCGGTCGGGCTCCTGGGCGAGCCAGTGGAAGCCGGCGGACGTGGCGACGTCCAGGATCGGCTTCGCGGCCGGCGGGGAGAGGATCGTCTCATCGTGAGGCCGCCACGGGCGGCGCGGCGAGCGGATCCAGGTGAGCATGCGAAAGAACCGGATCTCCTCCGCCGTGACCCCCCGGATCGCCCGGTAGACGCGATCGGGTGGAGCCTGGATCCGCAGCTCATGAAACTCGTTGAACTGGTACTCGGGCAGGAAGTCGTCGATCCGGGCCGCCCTGCGCGCCGACCGTTGGAGAGGCGCCGGCAGAGCAGCCCCGGCCACCCACAGCAGCAGCCCGCCAGCCAGGACCACGCCGGCCCGCTTGCGGGAGCGGATGCCGAGGAACCGCAACGGCTTGAGGAGCGAGACCGCTCCCACGGCCAGAGCGGCCAGCCCGGAGTAGACGAGAAGGACAGCGGTCATGGACCTGAACGGGCCTTATCCTGAGCGACCTTCTCCCGCAGGCGTCGGATCGCCTCGGCGTGCATTCTGCGCGCGATCGGCGCCCAGTCCCACCAGTCCACCATCGCCTTCGCCTTGAAGTCGACCCAGAGGTGCGGCTTCCTCTCCAGGAGCAGCACCCCATCCCGGGCGATTTCGAACCGGAGCAGCGGCGGAGCCTCATCCAGAAAGACGATGTGGACTGGCCGCCGGGCGGCGCGCCCCAACTCTGCCTCGGTCCGGGTTCGGCTCTTCGAAGAGTCCGGATCGAGTCGCAAGGCGATATCCACATCGCTCCGGGGTCCCGCCTGCCCCCGGGCGGTCGAGCCGAAGAGGACCGCGAGTTGGATCTCCGGCAATGAAGCCGCGCGGTCGCGGAGATCGTCCAGGAGCGCCATGAAGAGATCCTAGCGCGTTCCGGAGCAGTGCTACCATTCCCGCTCCAGATGCCGACGACTTCACCCAGTAGAGACGTTTACCCGGTCAGCGCCTTGGAAGTCCGCTTCGTCGGAGACGTGCTGCATGTCAGCCTCAGAGGGTGTCTCGAAAGTCGCGCTTCCCTTCCCGATGTCATCCTGAGCGAAGCGAAGGACCTGGGCGGGGGGATCGGGGAGAAGACGCAACGGCCTGCCACAGGGCAAGTTCCTGCCCCCAGGTCCTTCGCTGACGCTCAGGATGACAGAGCGAGAAGGTGGCACGAAACCGACTGGAGGGTACTTTCGAGACACCCTCTGAGCGATGGGCGAGAGATCAGCGTACCGATGGACCGGATCGCCTGGCTAGACTGGTTGTTGAAGGCGACGCCGGAGCAGCGGGCCAACTGGTCCCTCGAGCCCGGCGGATTCGCGATCTACTGGGAGGATCTGGACGACGGCGTCGAGGTCGCCCACCTGCTGGGTATACAGCCGCTCTCCTGATCCAGAATGAGCCCCCTCGCCTGGACCGCGGCGGCGTTCGGAGCCCTCCTCCTCGCCGCGGCCCTGCGCACCCACTATTACCGCTGGGCCGCCCCGCGACTCGGGCCTGTGACCGAAGCCGAGCCGACGACGGTCCTGCTGCCGGTGCGGGACGAAGAGGGCAACGTCGCCGAGTGCGTCGCCACCCTGCTCGCCCAGACCGCCGCGCCGCGGGTCCGTGTCATCGACGACGGCTCGACCGACCGCACGGCGGAGATCGTCCGCGAGATCCAGGCGCGGGAACCGCGACTCGATTTGATCCAAGCCGGGGCGCTCCCTCCTGGATGGCGTGGCAAGGTGCACGCCTTGGCGGTGGGTAGCCAGGGAATCGGGACGCCTTGGATCCTCTCGACCGACGCCGACACCCGGCATCATCCGGAGCTCCTCTCCCGGGTCCATGCCACAGTTCAGGAGGGGGGGCTCGACTCGCTCTCCATCGCCGGCTTCCAGGAAGCTCGCGGGCTCGGCGAGAACCTGCTGATCCCTGCCGTCTTCGCCCTGCTCGACGCCCTGCTCGGCGACTGGCACCGGGTGGCTTCCGGGGAGAGCACCGTGGCCAACGGACAGTTCATCCTCTTGCGGCGGACGGCGCTGGAGGCGATCGGCGGGTTCGAGGCGATCCGCAACGAGCCGCTCGACGATGTGGCGCTGGTGACCCGGCTGCGCGAACAGGGATACCGCACCGCCTTCCTGCGCGCTCCCGGGCTGCTGCGGGTCCGCATGTACCGGGGTCTGGGCGAGACGTTCCGGGGCTGGCGGCGCAATCTCGGCGGGTTGTCGCGCGGCCGGCCTGGTCAGCTCGTCGCCCTGCTCGGCCTGCTCCTGGTCCCGCCCGTTCTCCTGCTGCTCGCCCTGGCGCACGGGGACTGGACCGCGGCAGCCGTGGCCTGGGGGAGCGGTGCCGCGGCCTCGGTGCTGTTCCGCTCCAGCAGCGGCCATGCCGCCTGGACCGGGCTGCTCTACCCGGTGGACGCCATTTTCCTTGCCGCCTGCCTCGGATTGGGCTGGAGCGATTACCGCCGCGGCCGGCTGGCCTCCTGGAAAGGCCGCGAGATGCCGCTGGGCTGACCGCTCAACGCCGCCAGCGGATGGATGCCGCCGTTGTGCCAGGCGGCGTCCGGCGACTGGAGCTCGCCCGGTAGCGCGAACCGTGAGACCCCCAGCTCGGCCAGGCGCGGCGCGAGACGCCAGGCCTCCTCTCCCGCGAGAGCCACGCCCTGGAGCCGGCCCGCCCAGGGGGCGAGAAGGCCCGGCAGGCCCCCCAGGTCCGGAAGAGGATGGACCCGCACCGTCCGCAGACCCGGGGAGGGCCGGAAGGACGGCTCGGGATCGACCAGGACCGTCCCCGTTCGAAGCGGCAGCGGCGGCTGAGCCAGACCTCTCATCTCGGCTTCGAGCCGCGTCTGCTGGACGGCCGCCAGGGCCGCCGCATCCGGTGGCCCCGGCGGCCAGCGGCCGGCAAGGTCTTCCAACGCCCTCGCCAGACGAATCGCCAGCGCCGGCGCATCCCCCGCCGTGTAGACCGCCGCGACCGAAAGACATCCCCGCTGGTCGAAGAGCGCCACGTCATGCGCGATCCCCGCCGCGGCCGCGTCGAGGTCTGCGTCCGCCCCCACCGCCGCCAGGCTGGTCTTGGGGCCGTACCCCACCACCCGGCCCGGCGCCCGCCGTTCGAGGTCGGCGAGCGCCTCGCCCTCTCCATAGGCGATGACCGTCGCGACGCCGGAAAGCACCGGTCCTTCGAGCCGCGCGTCGCCGCCCGGCCAGACCGCGGCGGCCACGGCGCCGGCCAGCCGCGGCTCCCGCCGGGTCAAGGCGGCCAGGAAAGCCGGCGCGAACAGCGGCTCGGCCGACGGGGACTTGAGGAGCACCGGCCGCCGCAGGGCGAGGGCGGGGAGCAGAGGCTGGACGGCGAGCGCCGGCAGGTTGGAGGCGAGGACGACGAGCACCGGTCCCGCCGGGGAGCTCAGTGTCCTGGCCTCTTCGAACAGCGCCGCGGCGGATTCGCCTCTGACTCCACCCAGCACCGCGTCCAGGCCCGCCGCCAAGCCCTCGGGCGAGAGGCGGCAGAGCCGCGCGAGCGCCGGGGAGAGCTCCCGCCGCTCCGGCGAGCCCGGGTCCAGGAAGGCCGCGACCGTCTCCGACCACGCCGCGAGCAGGCCGGGGATCTCCCCCGCGGCCCGTAGGCCGGAGACCAGGCGCGCCAGGGTCTCCGGGGTCCATCGCGCGGCGAGGTAGCGCACGCCGTCCCGCTCCGCGGGAGCGAGGTCCGGCTCGGCCGGGGACGGGAGGAAGGCGTCGCGGAGCATGGACCCGATTATGATCGCAGGCGTAATACGGGGGAATTCCCATGCATGCCGTCGTCTGCCATTACGAGATCCCGGCCCGCGACATGGAGCGCGCCGCCCGCTTCTATCACCAGGTCTTCGGCTGGCGGGTCGAGCCCCTCGCCTGGAAAGGGCATCCTTATTACAAGGTGCGCGGCTCGGCGGGAGAGTGGGTCGGGGCGGCGAGCCGCGAGGGGATCGACGGCGGCCTGGTCCCCGCCGGTGAAGGGGTCGAGCATCCGCTGCTCATGATCCACGTCACCGGCGCCAGCCTGGAGAGCTGCCTGGAAAAGATCGTGGACCACGGCGGCACGATCGAGCTGCCGGTCACGCCGGTCGAGGACATGGGCCTCTACGCGCGGTTCCGCGACCCGGAGGGAAACCTGCTGGGGCTTTGGCAGTAGCCTTGGAGAGGAGAGAGGGCGCGATGAATCGCGCCCTTACACCGGCGAATCGGTCAGAAGGAGGGATGTAGGGGCGCCATTCATGGCGCCCTTCTACTCGGGCTGGCGCAGCCGGCTGGTGAGCCGGCGGGCGTAGATGCCGAAACCTTGCGGCCCGTCGCCGATCCAGACGGCCACCCAGAGCCCTTTCCCGTTCGTCTCCAGGTTGCCGCAGCCCTGGAAGCCCTCTCTCCGCGAGGCCAGGGGAAACGCCCGGCCGAGGCTCCGGCCTTCGGCGTCGAAGTGCCGGACCACGATCTCGCCCCCGCGGTCCTGACGGCGAATGCTGTCCCACAGGACGGCGAAGTCTCCCGCGTCGGCCTTGGCGAGGGCGCGGCCGATCTGCCGGCCGCTGCGCTGGGTGTTCACCCGGTCACCCGTTCCGTCCCCGAGACTCCAATCTCCTCGTCCCAGGTCACGGCCGCGCCGTCCCGCGACACGGGACCGATCTGGAGGTTGCCGACGCAACGGGGGGTCGTGCCGATCACGAACTCCTCGTCCTCCACCGGCTCGCCGTTGGGACCGAAATGACGGCCGTAGACGAACCCGTCAGGATCGCAGGAGACGGTATGAGCCTCCTGGGCCGGGGACCAGGCCACCAGGAACGAGCCGTTCGGAGCGACCGAGACGGCGGGGCAGATGCTGCCCCGCTGGGCCGCGGCGACCAGGATCTCGGGGCCCACGGGCGCCAGCTGCGCCCGCGCCGGCGCGAGGCCCGCGACGAGGCCCAGGAACCCTAGAGAGATGGAGAACTGCCGGAGCATGCCATACCTCACTCTCAAGTCGCTGTCGATCGTAGCGCCGCGCCCAGCTCCTCCGCCACCAGCGAGCAGCCGCGGAGCTCCGCCCCCGCGGCGCGGCCGAGCAGGCGGAAACCGTCCCCCTCGGCGACGCCCAGGTCTTCGGTCAGGAGGTGCGCCGCCGAGCCCAGGTTGGCGAGGTCGAAGACGGCGACCAGACCGGGCGTGCCGGGGGCCGCTTCGGCCAGGGTCTCCGGGTCGAGGATGCGGACCCTCACCCAGTGCGGCGCCACGAAAAGGTCCGGATCGCCGCCCAGGAGCGACCGCGTGTAGCCCTGGCTGGTCAGCTCGGTCATGCCGTACTCGCGGACCACTCCTCCGGGCGGCAGGCCCAGCCGCTCCGCCAGCCGTCCGAGCAGCTCGTCGCGCGACAGCTCGGCGGTCCGCCCCTTGAAGCCGCCGGTCTCGAAGACGGCGCTGCCGGCGGGCAGACGGAACCGCAGGTCCTGCCGGTGGAGCGCCTCCAGCCACTGCGCCAGGGAGAACGCGGTCGCCAGGACCAGCACCGGCCGGCCCTCGCGCTGCCGCGCCCCCGCCCAGGAGCGCGCCTTGGCCGCTTCGACGCCGCGCGGTCCGAAAGGCGCCGCGCTCTTCTCCGGCGAGCCGTAGCGCGCCAGCACGTGGTCGATCATGAAGGAGAGGCTGGAATCCGGGAGCTGCTCCCGGGCGGGGACCAGAGAGAGCATCGGCACCGGCGCCCCGTACGGCAGGCAGAAGCGCGGGAACGAGGCGTCGATCACCTGCCGGTAGAGGTCCGGGTAGGGGTGATGGTGGACGCTGCGCTCGCCGCCGCGTCCGCCCCTGCCGGTCGTTCCGCTGCTGCGGAAGACCTCCCGCGCCGGCTCGGCGGCGAGGGTCAGCGTCTTGAAGGCGGCGGCCGGGACCGGTGGGATCTGCCGCCAGTCGGAGACGGAGCCCGGGGTGACGCCCCGCCCCTCGCAGAGACGGCGGTAAGGCTCGATCCGCTCGAACTGGAAGGCGAAGGCCGCGAGCGCCAGCTCGTCGAAGGTGGCGCTCCCGGGGTCTGTCAGGAATCGGGAGATGCGGTCGAGGATCACGCCACGATTCTGTCACGTCCGACGCGGCTGGCGTATGTCAAGCTCTTGCTTCTCCCTTGGGCGGAGAGCATGATGAAGCATCATGCAGCTTTCCTTTGGGGTGCCGCCAGCGCGGTACCTATCCTTGTTCCAGGGTGGCCTTCGGGGCGCTCTGGGGCAGATGGAGGCGTTTTTATGGGCCCCGTCCATTTCACCCCACCAGGTCCGCCCGGTGAGATCCTGACCCTGCTCCGGCGTCTTGGCCCCGAGGTCGAGTACCTTCTGAACGGCTCCGGCCTGAGCGCCCGCGAGACCGAGGAGGTCCTGCACGAGGTTCTGATCCTGCTCGCCCATCAATGGGACCGGATCGAGAGCCGTGAGCTCTGGCTGCTCGCCATGGTCAAGAGGCTTCGCGAGCGGCGCATCCGGCGGCCGTTGAAGACCTCCGGCTGAGGACCGGCCGCAGGATCTTTCAGCCCCGCGGGTTCCAGAGGACGAGGTGGGGAACGATTCCGCGGCCGTCGATCCAGGGTGGCAGGTGTTGGCCCGCGTGTCTGCGGGGGACACCGGCGCCTTCGCCTGGCTGGTCGAGACCCACCAGGAGCGGCTCCTCCGTCTCTGCGAGCGCCTTCTCGGCGACGTCGAGGAGGCGCGCGACGCCGCCCAGGAGGTCTTCCTCAAGGCGTTCCGCAAGGCCGGGGAGGTCCGCCCGCGGGGGCAGGTCTACACCTGGCTCTACCGCATCGCGGTCAATCACTGCCTCAACAAGCTGCGGCGCCGCAAGCTGGTGCGGTTCCTGCGCTGGGAGCCCCAGGAGGGGCGCGAGAACGCTCCCGCGTTCGACCCGCCCGACCGCGCGACGGACCCCGCCGCGGCGCTGGAGGCCCGGCGCCGCTGGCAGGCGACGCGCAGGGCGATCGAGCGCCTGCCGCCGAGCCAGCGGGCGGTGCTGATCCTGGCCCGGTTCGAGGGGCTATCCTACCGGCAGGTCGCCGAAGTGCTGGGGATCACCGAGGGAGCCGTCGAGAGCCGGCTGTTCCGCGCCATGCGGCGGATCGAGGCGCAGGAGGCGCGGGCTTCGAGGGTTTCACGGAAGGAGAGGACGACATGACAGGCGCGACGGAACTGGATCTGGTGCGGCTCCTTCATGGCGAGAAGGGCGAGCTGCCGGAGGAGGAGGCCCGCGAGCTCCGCGCCCGGCTGCGGCGCGAGCCGGAGCTGGCCGCCCTCTACCAGCGGCTGGAGCGGAGCTGGAACGGGCTGGAGCTGCCGCCGCCCCATCCCGTCCCGCCCGGCTTCTCGACCCGGGTCCTGGCGCGGGTCCGGCAGTCCGCCGCGGGCGGGATCTCCTGGTCGACAGCTCCCACCTGGGTGCGGGCCGCCGCCGCCGCCGCCCTGGTGACCGGCCTCACGGTCGGGGCGGGCGTGGGCGGGATCTGGCCGGGGCCGCCGGTGGACGAAGAGACCGCTGCGGCGGTCGCCGGGGAGGAGCCGGAAGAGGTCGGCCTGGGTGACATGAGTCTGGCCGACAGTTACTGGGAGACGGTGGACGCCGTCACGGCCGGTGAGCCGGAGGGGGACGCGGCGCCGTGAAGCGGTGGTGGATCGTCATCGTCCTCCTCCTCTCGCTGGGGGTGAACGTCGGCCTGCTCGCGGCGGTCGCGGTGCGCCGCCTGGGCCCCGGGCCTGGTGCGGATCCCGTCCGGGACCCTGTCCCCGAGCGTCCGGGACCCGGGCCGGAAGGTCCCCCGGGCAACAACAACCCCGGCCGGCTGGTCCGCCTAGCCGACCACCTCGGCCTGGAAGGCGAGACCCGGCGGCGGTTCCTCGAGGTCCAGTGGCGCTTCTTCGAGCGCACCGCCCGGCTGCGGTTCCGCCAGGGGGAGGTCCACCGCGAGTTGCGGCGGACCCTCGTCCGCGGCGAACCGGACCGGCAGCGGATCGACAGGCTGCTCGACGAATCGGCCGGCCTCTATCGCGGCCTGGAGGAGGCGCTGGTCGAGAGCGTCGTCGCGAGCCGCGCCATCCTGACGCCCGAGCAGCAACGGGAGTACTTCCGGCTCGTCGGCCACCTCCGCCGCCAGGGCAACCCGGCCCTGGAGGGTCAACGCCCCCAGCGGCGGCCCCTGCCGCCTTGGCAACGCAGGCCGCGTGATAGATTTCCCGGGCAAGAGGAGCCCGGTGCGCCGCAACGTCCCCCTCGAGACCTGCCCTACAACCCGGATTGAGCCGGGACAAAAAAAGACCCCGCCTCGCGGGCGGGGTTTGGAGGAGGGAGGTTGGAGAGGAGATGTCTGCTCTCTGTCTCCATATATGTATACGGATGAGAACCCCCAAACGTTTAGGGTGAAGTGAGGGAATGTCTGAAATGGACCTCCCGCCGCCGCCAGCGCCTTTCGAGCCGCCTCCCGTTTCCGAGGCGCCCGCCCCCGCGGCAGCGCCTCCGCCACCCCCTGGACCTGCCCCGAGCGCCACGGCCACGATCCTCCTCACGGTCGCGGTCTTCATCGCCTATTCGATCGCCCAGGCCGTAGGCGCCGTGGGCCTGATGTTCCCCGGACCCGGCTCCCGCCTCGGGTTGGGCCTCGCGATCGGCACCCTGATCGCCGCCCCGTTCGGGATCCTGATGACCTGGTGGATCGCCCGCCGGCAGGGGGACCGTCCGGTACGGGAGTACCTCGGCCTCCGGTGGCCGACGATCGGCCAGGCGCTGCTCTGGACCGCCGCGCTCTTCCTCGTCGGCGCCGGCTATGAGGCCCTCTCGCGGTGGCTCGACCGGCCCGCGGTGCCGGATTTCATGGTGGAGATCGTCCGCACCGCCGTCTACCCGTCCCTGCTCTGGCTGGCGGTGGTGGTGGCGGCCCCGATCGTCGAGGAGATCCTGTTCCGCGGCTTCCTGTTCCAGGGGCTCTGCCGCTCGCGGCTCCGCGCCCCGGGCGCCATCCTGGTCTCGTCGCTGCTCTTCGCGCTGCCCCACCTGCAGTACGACCTCTTCGACATCAGCTCGGTCCTGGCCCTCGGCCTGGTCTTCGGCCTGGCCCGCTGGCACAGCGGCTCGACCTACCTTCCCATCGGCCTGCACATACTGTCCAACGGCCTCTCGATGCTGCAGATGAACGACCTATGAAGATCGCGACCTGGAACGTGAACTCGATCCGCGCCCGCCTGGACCGGGTCCTCGCCTGGACCGCGCGCGAGCGGCCGGACGTCCTCTGCATGCAGGAGACCAAGGTCCCGGACGAGGACTTCCCCACCAGCCGGTTCGCCGACCTCGGCTACCGGGTGGAGACCTACGGCCAGCGCGGGTACAACGGGGTGGCGATCCTCTCGCTCAAGCCGCTCACCCGGATCGAGCGCGGCCTGCCGGGCGACGGGCCGGACGCCCAGCGGCGGCTGATCGCGGCCTCTGTCGGCGGGGCAGGCGGCGTCCGGCTGGTCAACGTCTACATCCCCAACGGCCAGTCGCCGGAGAGCGAGAAGTTCGCCTACAAGCTGGAGTGGCTGGCGCGCCTGCGCGACTACCTGACGGCGGCCCTGAAAGAGTCGGAGTCCCTGCTGCTGCTCGGCGACTTCAACATCGCGCCGGACGACCGGGACGTGCACGACCCCGACCTCTGGCGCGGCCGCATCCACTTCCATCCCAGCGAGCACCGCGCCCTGGCCCGCCTTCAGGCCCTGGGGCTCCACGACCTCTTCCGCAAGCATCACGAAGAGGGTGGCTTCTACTCCTGGTGGGACTATCGGGCGCTGGCCTTCCCGCGCAACCACGGCCTGCGGATCGACCTGATGCTCGGCACCCCGCCGGTGCTCGACCGTTGTAAATCCTGCGTCCTCCACCGCGACGAAAGGAAGGGGGAGAACCCCTCGGACCACGTGCCGGTCGTGGCGGAGATCGCGGCGAACAGAGCCGTGAAGAAGTAGGGGCGGCCCTTGTGGCCGCCCTTGTGCCGCCCTTGTGGCCGCCCTCCGGAAGGGCACCCACAAGGGGCGCCCCTACAGAGGGATGATCCATCCTTTCGACGTGACAGGCGCCTAACCTGCCATCCAGCGCGCCGCGCCCCAGCCCGGATGGGCGTGGGCGTTGAACAGGCGGACGATGGGGTGCTCTCCCCAGTCCACGATGCTCAGGGTCCCCGGGTCGAGGAACATGCGGCGGGCGGCGGCGAGCGGTACGCCGAGGGCGGCGCAGAGCAGCGCCTTGATCGGCCCGACGTGGCTCACCAGGACGACCCAATCCTCCCGGTGCCCCCGGGCCAGCTCGTCCACCAGAGCGAGCGCGCGCGCCTGGACCGAGGCGAGCGACTCGCCCCCCGGCGGAGCGAGCCCCAGGTCCGTCTCCCAATGCAGCAACCGGTCGCCGTCGCCGGCCAGGACCTCGGCCCGCGTCATCCCCTCCCAGTCGCCGAAGCACTGCTCGCGCAGGCGCGGCTCCAGGCGCAGATCGAGGTCGCGGGCCATGGCGATCCGGCCGCCGGTCTCGGCGGCGCGGCGCAACGGGCTCGCGTAGACGGCCCGCAGCGGCAACGGCGCGAGCGCCTCGGCGAGACGGTCGGCCTGGAGCAGACCGGACTCGGCGAGCGGCTCGTCCCGGCTGCCGAGATACCGCATCTCGCGATTGAAAGCGGTCTCGCCGTGGCGGACCAGGAAGAGGCGGAAGGGTGGTTTGCCCATGGGCGCGATGAGGACGCGTCCAAGAGTATCGCGATTTGGTGAAAATGGAAGGGCAGGCCCCGGGATCACCCGGGAGAGAAACGGTGAGGCTCCGCCGCCGGGGACGTCGCGGAGGGACGCCTCACCGCTGCCGGTGCGAGAGCTCGACGGGAACCAGCGGCGGCCGGGTGCGGGTCCGCTCGGTCACGAGGAACCAGACGAGCGGGCTGATCAGGCAGACGCCGACGCCGGCGAACAGCTGCGCCGCCCAGTCCATCCACTGGATGTCGAACGGTCCGAGAAAGAACCCGCGAAGGCTCACCGCGATCCCCCAGACCACGGCGGCCAGGCACCCGAACGCCATGGCTGTTTGACCCCGCTCCGACTTCAATGTCTGCTTCACACTCACCTCCTGGAGACCTGCGTCCGTTTCCAGGAGGCGATAAGAGCAAGGGGCGTGCCGGTCAGAGCGTGACCGCGGTATCGGAGACCGCGGCGGCCGGCTCGGCCGCCGCGAACGGCGCGCGGGGCGCGTCCTCTCCCAGCCGGTCCTTGAGCGCCGTGTACTTGCCGTCGAGCATCTCGAAGACGCCGGCGACCTGCTCCAGCCGCTGGTCGAGGTCGACTGTCCAGTGCTCGTTCTTGACCGGCTCCAGCTTGAGGCCGTTCAGGCGGTAGGAGAGGGCGTCGAAGCGCATCAGGACCGGGCCGACGTGGATCTTGGCGGAGAGCATCTCCGCCCCCTCTTCCAGACAGCGGTGGAGGTCGTGGAGGATGGCGCCGGTGAGCGTCACCTTGGCCTCGCGGGTGGCGAGGCGGACGCTCCCGGTCTCGGGCTCGACCATGACGTCGGGCTCGTCGAGCAGGGCGCGCAGGAACCGGCAGCCCAGGACCGACTGGCCCGGCTCCTTGGGGATGACGATGTCGCTGGCCTCCGAGACCTCCGGGGCCTCGTCCAGCCAGGGGGCCTTGAAGTCGGCCTCCACCCCGGCCTGGCGCAGCAGCGTGAGGATGGTGCCGAGGTAGGTCTTGGCGGTGCTGGCGACGTAGAGGATGGGACCGTCCAGGCAGCACTCGACGATCCGGGTACGCGGCGGCTGGTGCATGGCAAGCTCCGCCTCGGCCAGGTCGCGCAGCTTCTTGCGCGTCTTGGAGCCGACGAACGGCTTGCCCGTCGCCTCCATCTCGGCCTTGACCAGCTCCTTGACCCGCTCCTTGACCGCCGTCGGGTCGGGACGGACCTTGTCGATACGGACGCGGAAGACGTAGCGGCCCTGGGCCACCTCATACGGCGCGTCGATCTCGAAAGGGATGACGCCGATGCGCTCGCGCACCTCGGACCCCGGCTCGATGGCCCAGAACTGGATCCGCTCGAAGTCCGGACCCTCCTGAGGGACCGCGGCGTTGAACCGGGTGACGCTGACCGTTCCTGACAGAAGCCCCATGAAACCATCTCCTCCGTTGAAAACAGACTCTAGACGACGGGCGGCGGCTCGGCGCCCTCATAGCCTTCGGCCTCCTCGCCGGTCGCCTCCACCCAGGTGACGTCCTCCACCTCGACGACCTCGTCGGCCTCCTCGGGGGCGATCGGCGGAGTTGGCGAAGGGGTCTCCTCGGCGGGCTTTGCCTTCGCGGCCTCCTCGGCAGGCTTCGCCTCCGGCGCCTTCTCCTGAACCGGGGGCGTCCCGGCGGCGGGCTCAGCTTCGACGGGCAGGTCCTCCTCAGCGATCTCGTACGGCTCTTCGACGTCCACGTCTTCGAGATCCTCGCCGGGGTGGCCCTCGGCCTCGGCCTCCTCCTCCCGGATCGGCACGATCTCCGCGTCGATCTCCAGATCATCCAGATCGTCGAGACTGCCGAACGGAGTCTCCGCCGCCGGCGTCTCACCGCCACCGCTATAGATCCCCACCCCCGGAGCCCGGGCTTCCGCGGATACCTGAGGCCCTCCCACGGGCGGCTCCCCGAGGTCCACCGCGAACACGAAGCCGGCCTCTTCCCCGACGAACAGCTCCTGGACGACGGCGTCGGCCTCGCGCCAGACCTCGCGCTCCTCGGGGGGCGCCGAGCCGGCGGCGGCGTCCCACTCTCCCTGGAGGACGTCGTCCAGCATCGAGGCGTGGATGTAATCGTCCAGGGTGAGGTCGGCCGCGGCGATCTCGTTCGAGCGATCGACCAGGCGGTCGATCTCGGCCACCCGCCGCCGGTCGCCCCGCTCGGCCGCCCGGGCGCGCAGCGGCTGGAGCAGGGCGATGAACCGGACCTGGGCCCGCTGGATCTCCTGGAACCGCCGCCGCTCCTCGGCGCTCAGCTCCCCTCCCCCCCGCTGGTACCGGCGCTGCTCGGCGCCGAAGCCGGCGCGCAGGGCGCGGTAGGAACGGGCGAGGGCGTCGAGCTCGGCGTCGATCGCCGGGTCTCCGACCCCCGTGTACAGCCAGGCGACCCGCAGCGCGGCGAGGGACCGGCTCCCCTCCCGGAGGGCCTGGAAGAACGCCCGCTCCTGGCGGGACATCCTGCGGTCCACCTCGACGAGGGCGCGGTCCATCCGTTCGAGCGCTTCCCAGAACGCCTCGTGCCGGGGGTCGCCCGCCCGGAACCCGGACGAGGGACGCTGCGCCGCCCGGCCCGCCGCATCCAGGGCCTGCTCCGAAGCCTGCAGCAGCCGGCGGTCCCGGCCCGTTCCAGCCTCTTCAGAGAAACCCGTAGGGCCGAAGCCGAGCAGCGCGAGAAGTATCAGAGTGGGGGCGAAACGGGTTTTCATGGAGGCGCTTCCTTCGAGACGGGTAGACGGCGGATCTCCTGCGGAGAACGACGGTCGGACATCAATCCGAGTGGGGGTAGACGGCTCTGGCGGACCGACCCTGGGGAAGAAACAGCGGCACCGGCGGCGGAAACGCCGGTACCGCTCAACCCCAGAAAAGGAGAAAGACCATGGCTGCGTAGTGTACTCGGTCGATCCGGGTCCGTCGAGCCCCATCACTTCTGTATACGGATCAGGGACCCCGTCCGTCTATTCCTAGCCGGGTTTCGCCATGATCGAGGTGGAGAGCGGCGGCAGGGTCCAGCGCAGGCGTCCCGTCTTCGCCACAAGACGCTCTAAGCGATCGCCAGAACCTGCTCCTCGTTGAGCAGCCGGGCTGCGTACGAGAGGGCCGCCAGAACATCCTCCCTCTGGAGGTCATACTCCTGCATGACCTCCTCCTGGGACATTCCCCCACCGAGCTTCCCCACGACCAGAGCGACGGGGACACGGGTCCCTCGAACGACCGGCTTGCCAAAAGCTACGTTCTCGTCCACGGCAATCCTGGGCGCAATCTCTCTCATGGCAAAATCATACTCCTACACCCCGAAGTACCGAGCGTCCGGGTGGTGGAAGACCAGGGCGGAGACGCTCGCCTCGGGGTCCATCATGTCGCCTTCGGTGAGATGGACGCCGATCTCCTCGGGGCGCAGCGCCTGGAACAGCTCGCGCTGGAAGGCGAGGTCCGGACAGGCCGGGTAGCCGAAGCTGTAGCGCTTGCCCCGGTAACGGGCCGCGAGCTTGTCCTGGAGCGCCATGTCCGGCGCGTCCGGGAAACCCCACCGCTTGCGTAGACAGGCGTGCAGCCACTCGGCCGCGGCCTCGGCGGTCTCCAGCGCCAGCGCCGCGAAAGCGTGGCTCTTCAGGTACTCGCCCGTCCGCTTCCACTCCTCCACCCGCTCACGGATGCCCTCCCCCGCCGTGGTCACGAACAGCGCCACGTGGTCGCCGGGCAGCACGTAGTCGGCCAGGCACAGGCCGCCGTTCTTGCTCTGGCGCGGGAAGTCCCAGACCGCCGCCGGCCGGCCGGTCTCCGGGCAGATCAGCGTCATGCGGTTGCCCTCCGCCCGCGCCGGGTAGAACCGCCAGACCGCCCGCGCCTTCATGGCGCCGTTGCGGGCCTCCTCCTTGAGCTCGTCGATCACCGCCTTGAGCTTCAGGAACTTCGGGTCCCCCTCGGCTTCGAGCCTGCTCACGACCCCCTTCATCCCCAGATGCTTGCCGTAGACCATCTGCGGGTTGAGGTACTCCCAGACCTTGTCGAGGTCCAGCTCCGCCGTATGCCGGGCGACGTCCGGCGGCGCGGGCACCGGTACGTCCCGCCGCACGGCGGAGACCGCCGGGGCCGACGCCTCGGCCGGCTCCGACGATTCCGCCACGGCGTCGCGGTTGTCATGCTCGATCAGCTCGACGACCTCCTGCTCCAGGCTTCGCCGGAGGGACGAGTCGGTCAGCCGCTCGACCAGCTTCAGGCCGTGCATGGCGTCCTTGGCGTAGGTGCAGAGGCCGCCGTAGGCCTGGGCGATCTTCCGGTGCGTGAAGCGGCGGGTGAGGGCCGCGCCGCCCACCAGCAGCGGCGTGTCGATCCCCACCGCCGCGAGGTCGCCCGCGGTCAACACCATCTGCTGCGCGCTCTTGACCAGCAGGCCCGACAGGCCGATCACGTCCGGCCGGTGCTCGCGCACCGCCTGGATGAGCTGCTCGGACGGCACCTTGATCCCCAGGTTCACCACCACGAAGCCGTTGTTGGACAGCACGATGTCGACCAGGTTCTTGCCGATGTCGTGGACGTCCCCCTTGACGGTGGCGAGCAGGATCTTGCCGCGGCCGGAGCCGTCGCTCTTCTCCATGTACGGCTCGAGGTAGGAGACCGCCGCCTTCATCACCTCGGCGCTCTGCAGCACCTCGGCGACGATGAGCTGGTTCTCGTTGAACAGGCGCCCGACCTCGTTCATGCCGGCCATCAGCGGCCCGTTGATGATGTCGAGCGGCGTCGGCCAGCGCGGGTCGACGAGCGCGGCGGCGAGGTCGTCCTCGAGGCCGGTCTTGCTGCCCTCGACGACGGCGCGGGCCAGACGCTGTTCCAGCGGCAGCTCGGACCGGGGCTGCGTCCCGGCGCCCGGCGTCCGGCCGCGGAAGAAGGTGGTGAACTCCTCGACCGCCTTGTCCCCGGCCTCGACGTCGCCGACCGGCAGGAAGATAGCGCCTCGGCCAGCTCGCGCTCCTCGGCCGGGATGTCGGCGTAGCGGGCGAGCTTCTCGGTGTTGACGATCGCCGCGTCGAGCCCGGCCTTGGTGCAGTGATAGAGGAAGACCGAGTTCAGCACCTCGCGGCCCGACGGCGGCAGGCCGAAGCTGACGTTCGAGACGCCGAGGATGGTCTTGGTGTCCGGGAACAGCTCCTTGACCGCGCGGACGCCCTCGACGGTCTGCGCCGCCGAGCCGAGGTAGGCCGCGTCGCCGGTGCCGCAGGGGAAGACCAGGGCGTCCCACCAGATGTCCTCGGGCGCGACGCCGAACTCCTCGACCAGGATGCGGTAGCTGCGCCGGGCGACCTCCACCTTGCGCTCGACGGTGACCGCCATGCCCTTCTCGTCGATGAGCCCCACCACCAGCGCGGCGCCGAAGCGCCTCGCCAGGGGAACGACTTTCTCGAAACGGACCCGGCCGTCTTCCAGGTTGATGGAGTTCAAGACCGCCTTGCCCTGGCAGTAGGTGAGGGCCTGCTCCATGACCGCCGCGTCGGTCGAGTCGATCATCAGCGGCGCCTTGACCATGCGGATCAGCCGGTCGAGAAAGCCCTCCATGTCCTTGACCTCGTCGCGGTCCGGGTCCTGGAGGCAGATGTCGAGCACTTGGGCTTGAGCGCGGACCTGGGCGCGGCCGACCTCGGCCGCCGCCTCGTACTGCCCCTCCTGGATGAGCCGCTTGAACTTGCGGCTGCCGAGCACGTTGGTGCGCTCGCCGACCAGGAGCGGCCGGTTGTCCTGGGTCAGCTCCACCGCCTCCAGCCCCGAGACCAGGGTGCGCCGGTGGTGCGGGACCGTCCGGGGGCGCCGCCCCTCGACCAGGCGGGCGAACGCCGAGACGTGGGCGCGGGTCGTGCCGCAGCAGCCGCCGACGAGGTTGAGCCAGCCGGCCTCGAGGAACCGGGAGAAGACCCGCTCGAAGACCTCGGCGCCTTCGGTGTAACACCCCTCCTCGTTCGGCAGACCGGCGTTGGGCACGCAGGCGCCGCGGGTGCGGCAGATCTCCGACAGCGTCCGCAGGTGGTCGGTCATCAGGTCGGGGCCGGTCGCGCAGTTCAGACCCACATAGAGGAGGTCGGCGTGGAGCAGCGACACGGCGAGCGCCTCGGCGTCCTGGCCGGCGAGCATGGTGCCGGTGGTCTCGATGGTGACCGAGACCGCGACCGGGATGCGCCAGCCGGCCAGCTCGAAGGCGCGGTCGAGGCCGAGCAGCGCGGCCTTGACGTTCCGGGTGTCCTGGGCGGTCTCGACCAGCAGGTAGTCGGCGCCGCCGGCCATGAGCCCCTGGGCCTGGACGCGGAAGTGCTCCTGGAGTTCCGCGAAGGTGATGCCGCCGGTCACCGAGATCGCCTTGGTGGTCGGCCCGATCGAGCCGCAGACGAAGCGGGTCTTCCCCGGCTGGTCGTGCCGCGCGCAGGCGACGCGCGCGATGCGGGCGGAAGCGGCGTTGAGCTCGTAGGCCTTGTGGGTCAGGCCGTACTCGGCGAGCACCAGCGGCGTGCCGCCGAACGAGTTGGTCTCCACGACGTCGCAGCCGGCCGACAGGTAAGCCTCGTGCACCTGGTCGACCACGTCGGGCCGGGTCTCGCAGAGGTTCTCGTTGCACCCTTCGAGCTCGGGGCCGCCGAAGTCCGCGGCGGTCAGGTCGGCGTCCTGGAGGGCCGTGCCAGTGGCGCCGTCGAGCACCAGGATGCGCTCCTCGAGGGCTTGAAGCAGCGCCCGCGTACGCGATTCGAGATCGTCCGGGCGGTCCGGAACGGGAACGTCGAAGACCGGGTCAGACACAGGCATCTCCTCCCATCGGGGGCTAAAAGAGGCGGGCAACAAAAAACCCGTCTCGGCATGCATCACGAGACGGGCCTTGTCGTCGCGGACACTTGGTTGCCTTGAGGAAGGCCGCATCCTCGCTTTCGCGAGAGGGCACCTTGGGTGTCCGTCCCAGGTTGCCGAGCCCGGCCGGTGGCCGGACCGCTCGTAATGCAGGCGCTAGCTTAATCGAGCGGGTCGTGCGCTGTCAAAGGAGGCGCGCCGGCCCGCGCCTCATCCGAACCCGCCGCCCGAGGAGGTGGCCACCGGGATCACGGCGCCGAAGCCGCCGGCGCTGTTGCGACGCAGGCCAGCCAGGGTGATGGCGCGGTAGAAGAGGCTGCGGAACCACGTGGGCCGGCTGACCTGCAGCGGCTGGGACGGCCCGCCCCTTTCCAGGTCCTGCCCCTGGATCGTGATCCCCGCCTGCTGCCATCGGAACAGGACATGCGCGAGATCGGCGGACGGCGGCGCCGGGGTCTCCTGGAGCAGTATCACCCTGCGCACGCCCCGGGAGGAGAGGAAGCTGGCCGAAGGGAAGTCCTGCGGGAAGACCACCCAGCGGTTGTCGAACTGGCCAGGCTTTGGCTCTACCCCCGGGCTCATCCTCTTGGAGTCGAGCAGGAAGGCCGGAGGCGCGCCAGCCGGGAGACGGATGCCGCGCAGCTCCTCGGCGCCGGCGGTCAACCGCTCCAGGACCGGCTCCGCCTGCACTACGGCGAAGGGCTGGGACACGCCGTTGAAGAGCGGCACCGGCCGGTAGCCCAGCCGCGCCAGCTCAAGGCCGGCTTCGACCGACCTGGCGCCCGGCAGGTCGACCACGAACGCGGTCTCTCCATCGCTCCGCGCCGCGAACCGCATCGCCTCCAGCGGCGAGGTCGGCGGGGTCGCTGGAGACGTGTCCGGTTTGGGGAGCTTCGCGGTGGCGAACAACACCGGCTTGGCCCACGACGACCAGGCCGACTCCTGCGGCGCCCAGACCTCAAACAGCTTCCAAGGTTCCATGCCGAGCCTCCTCCGGACGGTATCGCTGTGGCGCGATCAGCACCGCGGCGTCCTGGGCCAGGTGGTTGACGAGAGGGATACGGGCGACCCGGCCGTAGGCGCCCGCGACACGTCCGTCGACGGTGAACACTCCCAGGCAGGGATAGACGTCCTGTCCCGCGATGGCGAGCGGCACCGCCTGAAAACGCCGTTGCGCCGCCCACCACGAGCCGCGCCAGCGGGCGCTGCGGCGGATCCGGTCCAGCTCTTTGCCCGGCGTTACACCCTGCAGGCCGATGCCGTCGCCGACCCGGCCGAGGGAGGGCTTGAGCACCCAGTCCTCGCCCACCGGCCAGCCCGAGTCCGCGGGCTCGCAGGTCGCCGGCAGAAGCCTGCGCCAGGTGGGCAGGGTCTCGTCGAGCCGGTCCCAGACCAGGGGGAAGCGCTTGCTCTGCGTGAGCAGGGCCGCCGCGGGGTTGCTCACCGGCGTCCGGCCGCCCCGGAAGAAGTGTTGCCAGCCGCAGGCCCGCGGCAGGTTGGGCAGCCACTCGCCGGGGAAGAAGCGGATCACCGTCTCGACCTCGCCGGAGAACCACCGGCTATCGATCGCGGCGCGGCCGTCGCGCCAGCGCAGGTGGTCCGGGGCCGCGAGCACCGCCCGCCTCTCGCGTGCGGCGAGCTCGCGCGCCAGGAATACCATCACCTGGTGGTCGTCCGTATAGGCGGTGGCATGGACCAGGGCGACCGCCGCGCCCGGCCGGGTCGCGGCGGCCACGGCTTCGGCGAGCGCGCCCGCCGGGTCTCCGGCGACTTCGCTGTCCGGGTAACGGGCGGCCATCAGGCGGGCGAAGCCCGATCCTTCGTTGAAGCCTCCCGGCACGTCCGTGTTCGCTTCGGAGATCCGCCAGCCGTCCGGCGTCCAGTGGAAGTCGAACCGCATCACCCGGGCCGTCTCCCGGCACGGCCCGGCAGCGCCGGCTTCGGCCAAGGCCCGGCGGACGGCCCGGGGCAGCCCGAGGCGGCGGTGGAGGTCCGGCCGCCGGAGCAGCTCCTTCTCGGCCGCGGCGGTCTCGGCGGCCAGGGCCTCCGCCAGTCGGGCCAACTCGTCCCAGGCCTGCCGCCGCAGCACGAGCGGGAACGGCGCCAGAGTGGCGACGTCCTCGACCTGCGGGTCCCACTTGCAGCAGTCGAAGATGGCGCGCCGCCGCACCGCCGCGAACGCCGCCGGATCGACCGGATCGACCGGCTGCCAGGGGGAGGTCAGCTCCACCCTCTCACCCGGGCCAGGGCCAGACCCGCGATCGCCAGGTAGACCAGGGCCGGCGCCCACCCATGCGAGGCGACGGGCGGGAGCGGCCGGCCAGGGGTCGGCCGGAGCCGCCGCTCGAGGGCCACCGCCACCGCCCAGAGCAGCAGCACCGGCCAAGCGGCGGACCCGAAGTCCGCGACCGTGCCGCCGGCCGAGACCCAGTCGCCGGCCACCGCCCGTCCCAGGATCAGGCCGGCGGCAGCGAAGAACCCGGCCAGGCGAGTCCCCGCCGCCATGTCGCGGTCCACCGTAACGGCGTCGGAGAACCCCGTGGCCTTGTCGAGGAGATACCAGAGGATGAAAAGCGTCCCCGTCGACAGCGCGGCGCAGAACACGACCACCCACCAGCCCGGGCCGTCGCCGATGTTGCCTCCGGCAAAGCAGAGGGTGACGCCGATCAGCGCGCCGCCGATCGCCCGCGCCGCGGCCGGGTTGGGCCGCTCGATGACGTCTTGCCGCGCGCTCAGGCCGAACAGGGCCAGCAACCGGCTCCCCAACCCCAGCCAGGCGATTCCCATGGTCATGTAGAAGATCAGGTAGAGCGGCGAATCCCGTACGTCGAACGAGGAGGCGGTCTTGAGCACCGCGAAGAGGAGGAGGGCGCCGGCGAGAGGGGCCAGGAAAAGAGGCCTGCGGTGCCCCCGGCTCGATGACCTCGGCGCCGTCGACCGCGCCTCCGCGAACCAATACCCCCAAAACCAGGCCGACAGCCCCAGACTGAGCATCAGGACGAAGATTTCGTCATCCGACATTTTCACTCCCGCAGCTCGACCTCGGCCTCGAGCTCGACGGGCAGCCGGCCGCGGACCCGGACCCACGAAAAGGGATAGGGCCTCCCGGTCGGGCTCTGGAAGGGCTCGGGGAGCACCAGCCCCAACTCGCGGATTCTCTGCTCAGCGCTCATGGGTGTCCTTCGACGTCCTGCGGATCTCAGAGATGAGTTGCTCCAAGTCCTGCTCTTGAAAGAGATGCTCCCGTTCTTCGGTGTAATTACCGTAGCCGCTAGTAAACTGATTCACAAAGCGCATCGTGTCGGATACACCCAGCTCTTTAGACAGAATCTCGATCGCCTGCCTCGTAATTTCGTTGAGAGTTCTCGCTGAAACAGCCATCATGCCAACTCCTCGATCAGCTCAAGTGGCGATACGACTTTTACTGCAAACCCCGCCACTGCTCTGGCCTTCGTCAGAAGTTTACCGTCACAGGTACAGAAATAGTCGGCTTGGGCCTTGAGAATCCATGAAGAAGAAGCAGACCCCCCAAGAGGCTGAGCCTCTCCCAAAGAGACCCTGACCGTGCTCGACTCCGGCATCCTCAAGGAGATGGCCGGGGGAGCCCCCGCCCACGTGGGCTGTCAGGAGAGCGTCCTGGTGTGCAGCGTCATGCACGCCTGCGTGAGCTGCCGGACGACGACCTACGCGGAGGCCTAGAGGGAAGGACGGAGGCACCCACCACCGAGGCTCCTCGATCTACGGAGGAGCCCTGGTGGCTCGGGTGAGATCACGAGATCGAGCGGGCCAGGAACTCTTCCGGCGTCACTGCCGGAACTGGTGAGCCTTCAAAGTCAGAGACGTTGCGGGTGGCGATGAGGTCGCATCTGGCAGCTTCGGCAGCGCTTGCTACCGCCGCATCTTCAAAGTCCCGGAAAGCCAAGCTCCTGGCCCGGACGAACTGGAGCTTGTTCTGGGCTACGATTTCGAGATGGGCCAGCAGCCAGTCCACAAGCTCGTCCGCCTGTTCCCGTCCCGCAGACCGGTTGACGATGTAGTGCAAGGTAGTCAGCGCGTGTCCTGGCAGATATCCCTCCATCTCGGAATCCAGAGCTCTGCTCAGCAGCGCGGCGGACGCGGCGTAAAACGGTTCACGCCGCTGAACCACGTCCAGCAAGACGTTCAGATCCAGCATCAACCTCATGCGTGCTTCTTGACCATGTACTCCCGGTAGCTCTCTTCCGAGTCCACGTCGGAGGGCACCAGGCCGCTGATTCGCTCCACTTCCGGGTGGATGGCCGACTCAGGAGGGGTCCGCAGGGCACGAAAGTACCGATCGATCAGCTCCGTGATCGTCATCTGGTGCTCTCGGGCGTAGCGCTTGACGAACTCTAGATCCTCTTTTGGCAGGCGCACTGTCAACTTGGCCGTCTCCATCGAAGAGCCTCCTCTCGTACGGCCAGACTAGCAACTCCGTACGGCTCCGACAACTGGAGGAGCGGCTGAGACGGCGTCAGATCTTGAGCTTGGACATCAGCTTCTTGATGGCGTTGGCGCTCTGCATGACGTAGAAGTGGACCGAGGGGACTCCGCGCGAGAGGAGCTCCTCGGTCTGCTTGAGCGCCCACTCGACGCCGATGTCTACGGCGTGCTCGGGCTTGGCGGCCATGACCTCGTCGGCGAGCTCGCTGGGGATCTCGACGAAGAAGTTGCTGGGGAGCGTGGTGAGCTGCTTCTGGCCGGTCAGGATCTTCAGCCCGGGGATGAGGGGCGCCTGGACCCCCTGGGCCCGGCAGAGGTCGAGGTACCGGAAGTAGTGCTCGTTGTTGAAGAACATCTGAGTCACCACATAGTGGGCCCCGGCGTCGATCTTCTCCTTGACCTTGCGGACATCGCCCAGGAGGTTGGGAGCCTCGAAGTGCTTCTCCGGGTAGCCGCCGACGCCGATGCAGAAGTTGGACGGCTCGGCGTCGAGCAGATCCTGCTCCAGGTACTTGCCGTGGTTCATCGCCGCGATCTGGGTGACCAGGTCGCAGGCATAGACGTTGGCGCTGCGGCCGAACTGCAACGGCTTGACGAAGCCGCTGTCGTCGCCCCGCACCGCCAGCACGTTGTCGATGCCCAGGTACTTGAGCTCGATGAGGAAGTCCTCGGTCTCCTCGCGGGTGAAGCCGCGGCAGAGGATGTGCGGCACCGCGTCGATCCGGTACTTGTTCTGGAGCAGCGCGCAGACCCCCAAGGTGCCCGGGCGCTTGCGCTTGACCCGGCGCTGGATGCCCTGAGGGGTCTCTTCGTAGATGACCTCGGCGGCGTGGCTGGTGATGTCGATGAAGGGCGGGTGGTACTTGACGAGGTCGTCGATAAGGCCGAGCAGACCCTGGACGTCGCCGCCACGCAACGGCGGGATGATCTCGAAGCTGATCAGCGGCCGGTCGGCCTTTTCCAGATGCTCGGTGACCTTCATCGACCCACGCCCGCTCTCCCCTAGTCGTACCGGGCTTCCAGCCGGATCTCTACCCTGTGGATCATCGGCAGGACGTACTCGAGGATCTGGTGGTCCAGGTTGTAGACCTTGGCCTCGCCCTCGAAGCCCTGGCTCTTGCTCACCCGGTCGATCAGCTTGCCGTCCCGGTCCAGGAAGTCGAGGGTGTAGGTGACCACCCACTCCTCCTCTCTCGGGTTCTGGGTGTCGAACGCGGCGCGGATCGTCGCCTGGGTCTCGGAGGAGCCACCGCCGCCGCGGATGCGGCCGACGATGGAGGCCGCCGGGCCGCCGCCGTCCTTGGGCTGGGAGAACTCGACGTTGTCGATCCGCACCGGCCCGACCTTGGCGTTGAGCTCGGTCAGCTTGCCGAGCCGGTAGGAAACGGTCCTCTCGAACCGCAGGCCTCCCTCCTCGGCGGCAAAGGCCGTCACGGCCGCAAGCAGACCGGTCACGAGGAGCAGAGCTAAGGCTTTTTTCTGGAACGACATGATGCCTCCTTGGCGGGGGCAGAGTACTCGTGAGGTCCCGCCACGGTCAAGAGACGGTGCGGAGACGGGGAAGCCCTCAGGGGACCCGAGAGGAGGGCGAGAGCCTCGTCACAGTCCGAGTAGGGGCGGCCCTTGTGGCCGCCCTCCGAAGGGCACCCACAAGGGGCGCCCCTACGGAGGGATGATCCATCCTTTTCGACGTGACAGGGTACTAGAGCTCTTCAGATAAAGTGCCCCTCATGGAAACCAGGCGATGAGCCCATGGCGCGGGGAGACGCCCCCCCGGCGCATGCTCCGGCTGGCGGGCGACGCCGTCGCCGCGCTCGCCGCCTTCTCGGCGGCGTTCCTGGTGCGTATCCACCTGCCGGTGCCCTTCACCCAGGGGCTGCTGCCGGACGACCGGCTGCTGTTCCTGCTGCGCGAGTGGCCGGCCGTGCTCGCCGCGCAGTTCATCGCCCTTTACGTCCTCGGGTTCTACGACCCGCCGCGGCCCCGCAGCCGCCCCGAAGTCTTCCGCCGCGCCTGGTTCGCCGTCACCATTCAGGGGCTGGGGCTGACGGGCTACCTCTTCCTGGCCAGCCGGGCCTTCCCGCGGTCGGTCCTGCTGCTTTACGTCCTCTTCGACTTCCTGCTGCTGGCCGGCTGGCGGCTGTGGCTCGACCGTACCGAGCGGCAGCGCGAGCGCCGGGTGGCGATCGTCGGTTGCGCCGAGCCGGCGCGGGAGATCGCCCTGGCCCTCCAGCTCCACCCCTGGCACGGCCTCAAGGTGGTCGGGTTCGTCCCCCTTCCCGGCGAGACGCCTCTTTCTGAGGACCCGGCGCTTGGTCCCTGTCTGGGGAGCCCCGAGGATCTCCCCACCCTGCTCGCCGAAGGCCGGATCGAGGACGTGATCCTCGCCGGCAGCGGCGACACCTGGCAGACGCGGCTGCTCGACAGCCTCGCCCGCGCCCGGCCCGGCCACACCAACGTGCTGCTGCTCCCCGGTCCCTTCGAGAGCCTGATCGGCAGGATGCGCTACCGCTGGGTGCACGACCTGCCGCTGATTGAGGTGGTGCGCGAGTCGGAGTGGCGGATCAACTGGCCGCTCAAGCGGCTGCTCGACCTCGCCGCGGGCTCGCTGCTGCTGCTCGCCGCCCTCCCTCTCGTCGCCGCCGTCGCGCTCGCCGTCCGCGCCACCTCCCCCGGGCCGATCCTCTACCGCCAGACCCGCGTCGGCCGCGGCCAGAAGCCGTTCACCCTCCGGAAGTTCCGCACCATGCGGGCCGACGCCGAGGCGGCCTCCGGCGAGGTGCTGGCGCAGCCGGACGACCCGCGGCTCACCTCGATCGGCGCCTTCCTGCGACGCTACCGGCTCGACGAGATCCCGCAGCTCTGGAACGTCCTGGAAGGCACCATGAGCCTGGCCGGACCGCGGCCGGAGCGCCCCGGGTTCGTCCAGCGCTATCTCCGCGAGGTGCCGGGGTATGCCGAGCGGTTCTCGCTCGCCCCGGGCCTCACCGGCCTCGCCCAGGTCAATGGCGACTACCACTCGAGCCCGCAGAACAAATTGCGCTACGAGCTGGCCTATATGGCCAACTGGACCCTTTGGCTCGATCTTTCGATATTACTGCGTACCATCAAGATCGTGCTGACATCTCGCGGTGTGTGATATTGACGTATACTCACCGTCTGTTGTATTTTTTACCCCTAACTCGACCAGACCAGCACTGTAGGTTCGTGCCGGAACCGGGAGAACCGGGCGCCGTACCGTAGCCGAGCAGAGGCATAAAACGAGGGGTCTCTCAATGGAAGCATCCAGCCGCCTCCGGCATCGTGTCTATCTCTTCAGTAGGGACGTCCTTGCCCTGGGGGCTGCCATTGCGTTGGTCGCGGCGGCCCCGGCGCACGCCGGCTCGACCGGCTCCGCGTCACCTCTCACTCCGCAGGGCAACGGCGGCGGCACGGCCAACGGTGACTTCATCTCCTCGAGCGGCACGGGGCGCAACACCTACTACCGCTACTTCGTCGAGGTGCCTTCCGGCATCTCTCGTCTGGTGATCGAGATCTTCGACGCCGACATCGGCGCCGGCGGGGCCGGGGATGCCACGGGCGGCCGCGACCGCGACCGCCTGGGCTACGACAGCTCGGCCAGCTACTCCCTGCTCGATCCCTCGGGGACCGCGCGGACGACCCGGTTCACCACCGGCAACACCACCACCCCGACGGGCGCGGACAACGCCTGGCTCACCTTCTACAGCGCGGGCAACGACGTGCGGGACAATTTCGAGACCGTCGCGTTTAGCAACAACGACGGCAACAACAACTGGGCCGCGAATTGGATCGAGACCGACGGCGGTGGCGCGGGGGCGGCCCTCGGCGCCATCCGGGTCACCGGCGGCGAGCTCCGCCTCCAAGACGGCGTCGGCGGCACGCCGAGTCTGGCGCGCCAGGCCGATCTCCTGGGCAGCCCAGGGCTCGACCTCACGGCAGCCTATCTGACCTTCGACTACCGGACCTCCAACACTCTCGAGAGTGGCGACCAGATCAGCGTCCAGGTATCGAACAACGGCGGCGGTGCCTGGACCACGCTGGCAACCTTCAGCGGTAACGTCTCAGGTACAGCCAACTACAACATCACCTCGTTCATCGCCAACAACACCCAGATCCGCTTTCTCCTGGCGGGCGGCTACAGCGGCGACGAGTTCTTCTACGTCGACAACGTCCGCATCACCGACGAGGAGAAGACGGCCGGGCACTGGGAGCTGCGGGTCGACATGTCCTCGGTCGTGACCACCGGCGACGACATCAACGCCATCGGCATCCGCGCCCACGACGGCACCTCGGGCTCCGGCGGCACCGAGCTCCACGTCTACTACGACGCGCACAACCAGCACGGGGTCAACCCGCCCACCAGCGGTACGCAGTCCCGCGAATACGACTTCTATCCCTACATCACCTCGGGCTGCTCGGCCTCCAAGAACGACTTCGACCACGACAGCAACAGCGGCACCGTCGGCTCGGTGAACCTCTCCAGCCGCACGGGGAGCTATACCCAGAACTACGGCACCTCCTCGCTGTCGACCAACAACGTCTGGCGGCGCGATACGTTCACCGGCTGGACCACGGACACGGCAGCCACCGACTACGGCATCTGGCATGCCGATACGACCATCACCTCCTACATCGCGGCGGGGGCCCCGAACGGTAACTACGCCAACCTCTGGTTCGGCAACTACCAGGCGGCGGCCAACCCGCCGGCGGTCCCGACGGCGAATGCGTTCCGCGTCTACTTCCCGACCGACGCCGTCGCGGCCCCGGCCAAGCCCTACGTCGAGCAGCTCCTCACCCACAGGTCGGGCACCAACCCGGTGCTGATGGGGCAGACGTCGCGCTACGGCGTCACCATCCGGGTGGTCAACCCGAGCGCCCACTCGATCACCTTCTCCGCCTCCAACCTGGTCACCGCCCACGTCCCGGGCAGCGGCGCCGTCTACGCCGGCAGCGCCCAGGTCAGCCAGGGGACGATCGTCTCGCAGCCGTCGGTCGGCGGCACCGGCAACGTCACCTGGAACCCCGGCACGCTCGCCGCCGGCGCGACGGCGCTCCTGGCCTACGAGGTCGACATCAGCCCGACCTCCGCCGGCCAGCGGATCCTCGCGACCAACACCCCGGCTTCGGGCAACGGCACGCGCGCCCAGTACGTGGACGAGACCGGCAACACCACGCAGGCGCGGTCGACCTATCTCTTCGGACCCATCTGCGAGCTCGGGGTCACCGAAGGGCTGCTGACCGAGGCGGTGGTCTCCTCGTTCGAGGCCTATGAGGACGCGGGCGCCGTGGTCCTCGAATGGCAGACCGCCTCCGAGGCCGGGACGCTCGGCTTCGAGCTCTTCCGCTACGACCCGGCGGCCCGCCACTGGATCCGCCTCAACGAGGCACTGCTGCTGGGCCTCCTGCATGCGCCGCAGGGCGGCACCTACCGCTTCGTCGACGAGGGCGCCGACCCGCGCGCGAACGCGCGCTACCGCCTGGTCGAGGTCGAGGTCGACGGCAAGAGGCGCATCCATGGGCCCTTCCTCCCCAAGGTGGACTGGGAGCGGTCACGGCAGCTCAAGAGCGCGGCGACGGCCGGGATGACCGGAACGTTCGACCGCGTCGCCCATCCCGCGACCCGGGAGGCGGCGCCCAAAGCGGAGGACGGTTTGAGACCGGCCGTGGCCGAAGCCCGCAACCCGAGCTCGACCCAGGCCGCCTACCTGTTGGTACGGGAGTCCGGCCTCCACTATGTGTCGAGCGCCGACCTCGCGCGGCTCACGGGCTTCCCCCTGGACGAGGTCGAGGATGCGATCGGCAAGAACAGGCTGGCGCTGACCCGCGGCGGTACGCCCGTCGCCTGGTTCCCGGACGAAAGGGAGGACAAGAGGTCGCCCGGCCTCTTCTTCTACGGCGAGGGGATCGACAGCCTTTACAGCCGCGACGCCGTGTACCGGCTGGAGCTCGGCCGTAACCTGCGGATGAGCACCGTCACGGTCGCGGGGACCACCGCCGCCACCGCCGGCGCCTTCCCGTTCACGGTCCGCGCCGAACAGGACCGGCTGCCGGCCACCGCCATCGCGCCCGACCCCGAGTCGGACTACTGGTTCTGGGACTTCCTCCAGGCCGGAGACGCCACCTACGGCACCCGCTCTTTCCCGCTCGACGCTCCGGCGCCCGCCCTGGTCACGGGCCTGGGCTCGCTCCGGGTGCGCCTGCATGGGGCCAGCGCCACCGGCGTCGCCGGCGAGCACCACGCCACCGTGCGGCTGAACGGCACGGTGCTCGGCGAGATGCGGTGGGAGGGGATCGTGCCGTCCGAAGCGACGTTCCCCTTCGGCCAGGAGCTGCTGCGCGAGACCGGCAACCAGGTCGAAGTCGCCGGCCTGCTCGACGCCGGGGTGCCCTACAGCATCCTCTACGTCGACTCTTTCGAGCTGTTCTATCACCGGCTCTACCGGGCGGCCGGGGACACGCTCACATTCGGGGCGACCGGCACTTCGCGGATCACAGTGTCGGGCTTCTCCAGCCCCGAGGTCCGTATCGTCGAGGTCTCCGACCCGTCACGGCCACGCTGGGTTATCGGCGCGACCGTGGAGGCCGGTCCCACGCCGGCCGACGGCTACCGCGTGAGCTTCGTCCCGCCCTCGGGCAACCGGCGCTACGTGGCGGCGGCCGCGGGCGGCATCAAGACCCCCGGGGTGCGGCTGTGGAACGACGCCGAGCTGCGCTCGCAGAGCAACGCCGCCAGCTATCTGGTCATCGCCCCGGCCGGGATGCGCGCCGCGGCCGAGCGTCTGGCGGCCCTGCGGCAGGCCCAGGGTCTCGAGGCCCTGGTGGTCGACCTCGAAGCGGTGATGGACGAGTTCAACTTCGGCCAGCCGAGCCCGCACGCGCTGCGCGCCTTCCTGGCCTACGCCCGGAGCGAGTGGCGGACGCCGCCTCGTTACGTGGCGCTCGTCGGCACCGGTACCCTCGACTACCGCGACCTCCTGGGGTATGGCGGCAACGTCATGCCGCCGCTCATGGTGCGCACCTCCGGCGGTCTGTTCCCCTCGGACAACCGGCTGGCCGACAGCGACGGCGACGGTGTGCCGGACGTGGCGATCGGGCGTATCCCGGTGCTCACCGCCGCCGAGCTCGACGCCTACGTCGACAAGATCGCGGCCTACGAGAGCGGCGCCGGCGCTCCCGGCGGCGAATGGGCCGGCAACGCCGTGCTGCTCGCCGACGACACGGACCGCGGCGCCGACTTCGCCGCGGCGAGCGAGAGGGTCGCCGCGCTGCTGCCCGCCGGCTACAACGTGGACCGCATCTACCTGTCGGCGACGCCGGTCACCGCGGCCCGCAACCTGCTGCTCGCCGACATCCAGAGCGGCGCGTCGCTGATCAACTACCTCGGCCATGGCGGCCTCGACCGGCTCTCTTCGTCGGCGCTGCTCTCCAGCGGCGACGTCGCGGATCTCACCAATGGCGACCGGCTGCCGGTGCTCACCGCCATGACCTGCGCCGTGAACCGTTTCGCGGTCCCCGGCGTACCGCCGCTCGGCGAGATGCTGGTCAAGAAGGCCGGCGGCGGGGCGGCCGCGGTCTGGGGGCCGTCGGGGCTGTCGATCCATGGCGACGCGGTGCTGCTGGCCGAGCGCTTCTACCTGCTGGCCGCCAAACCCGGCAACCCGCGGTTGGGCGACCTGATCCTGCGTTCCCTGATGGAATTCGACGCCTTGGGCGGGCATGCTTCGATGCCCGAAATCTACAACCTGCTCGGAGACCCGGCCTTGCGTCTGCGCCGGGCTGGCCCGCCTCCTGCAAGCGGTGGCGGCGGGAGCGGCGAGTGAACGAGCGAAGGAGATCTGGATGACGTCGACGCGGTCAGGATCCGGAGAAGAGCATCAGGAGGCCCCGTCCGGCTCGCGCAAGCGGGCCTACGAGGCGCCGCGCATTCTCTATCGGGAGCCGCTCGAGGCCATGGCCGCGATCTGCGCCCCCGCCCCGCCCGCCAAGAGCAACTTCGGCTTCTGCCCCCAGGGGCCGATCTCGTCGTAAGAGTTGGGGATCAGAGCGTCCCCGCGAACGGAAACACGTAAACAGATGACCCAGGAGCTCGTTCGGCAGGAAGCCCAGGATCTCCGAGGCACTGACGACATCCACCTCCAGACCTTGCGCAACCCACAGCCCGTTCCGGCGGAACGCCAACGCGTTCACCACGTAACTCTTCCCGCTCATAAGACCCTGTCGAAGTCACCGCCCGCGCCGTCTCGGTAAAGATCCCGACGCCCTGGGATATCCGGTGTGGCTCGACGGAGAGCTCGCCGGTCACCTGGCGCCCGCCCCGGAAGCTCCAGGAGCCGCCCCGGAAGCTTCCGGAGTCGTCCCGGACTCTTGCCGGGCCGTTTTTCTTCAGAGCGGCGCCGTTCCGCCGCACAGCGGGACCGCTCGGCTGAGCAGCGGCGCCGTTCCGCCACGAAGCGGAATCGTCCCGCCGAGTGGCGGCGCCGTTCCGCCATGGAGCGGAGTCGTACCGCCGATCGGCGGTACCATTCCGCCATGGAGCGGAGCCGTTCCGCCGGGAGGCGGCGCAGTTCCGCCACGAAGCGGGATCGTTCCGCCGAAGGGCGGCGCCGTTCCGCTAGGAGGAGGAACGACGCCGCCATTCGGCGGAACGGCAACTCCGAGAGGAAAAGCGGCAACTCCAGGAAGGAAAACGGCTCCTACGCACAGCGAACCCATTCCGCCCAACAGAAAGACAGGCACGCCGGCGACCGGCGCCACTCCCGAAGCTTCCGGGCTCTCTCCGGATCAAGGCAGGATCGGCAGGCGGCTTTTGCGCTCGGGGTGGAGCATGCCGTCGAGGATCTCCATGCGTCCGACGGCCTCGGGATAGAGCTGGAGCGGGTCGCCGGTGCGGGTGGCCGCCGCTCCGGGGCAGAAGTTGAGGAGCTGCCCGGCCTGGCCGTAGGCGTCTACCCTCTTCTTTGCCTCGACGGTCAGCCCCCGCACCTCCTGGAGTCCGGCCGAGCCGGTCCAGATCTCGCGGATCGACCGCTCGTGGAGGTTGCCGACCGGGCGGCGCCACTGGACGCAGGGGTAGACGTTGCCGTACGGGTCGACGGCGACCCCCGCCGAGCCGGCGCCGCAGTGCTTGTGGACCGGGGCGGGCAGGGTGCCGTCGTCGCCGCCGCGGGCCACGGCCGGCGCTCCCCCGCCTCCTCCTTCGGCGGGCCGGGCGGCGCGCGCCACCTGCAGCGCGAAGAGCCGAGCCACCCCTTCCCGCGACGGCGCGACCGACAGCGGCTCGCGGTCGCCGTCATCCCGCGGCGTGACCTCCGGGTCGATCTGCAGCGGCAGCCCCAGGGAGTCGACGAGGTCCATCATGGCTTCGACCTCCCCCTCGTTCCAGGCGGTCAACGTGCTGTTGACCTTGACCCGCAGCCCGAGCGCCAGCATCTCCCGGATGTTGGCGAGCAGCCGGTCGAAGCTGCCGGGGACGCGGGTCTGCCGGTCGTGGGTCGGCGCGGTCGCGCCGTGCAGGCTGACCTCGATCAGGAAGGGGTCGATCTCGTCGCGGACGCGGCGGGCCATCTGGCCGCGCAGGGCGTGCCCGTTGGACTTGATGCGCACCACGAAACCGAGCTCGCGGGCCTTGGCGCCAAGCAAGAGGAAGTCGGGGTGCGCCAGCGGCTCGCCGCCGGAGAAGGTGAGGTTCAGGACCTCCAGGTCGCGCAGATCCGTGAAGAACCGCAGGTACTCGTCGGTCCCCATCGGCTCGCCGCGCAGGCCGAGGTCGTTGTAACAGAAGAAGCAGTCGAGGTTGCAGCGGTAGGTCAGCTCGAGCAGGACGGAGAACAGGATGTTCTCGCGCCAGGTCTTCTGGAGGACCCGCTCAAACCCCATGGGCGTCTCCAGTCGGTCCGGCCGGCACCGGCTCCAGCAGCCCGTCGTCGACCAGTTTGGCCGCGAACCCGAGGACGTCCCGCTCCAGGATGGCGCGGTCGACCTCGTACTCCCCCGCCAGGGCCTCCACCCAGCTCGCGACCGGCGCCGTGCCGTCGGCGAGCGCGAGGAGCCGCGCCGCGACTTCGTTCAAGACCAGCACCTCCGCGGCGCTCTGGCGCACCACGATCGCTTCGCCGTCGACCGTCCGAAAGCGGACGTCGCGGCGGCGCCTCAAGACGCTATCTCCATCGATCCAGGCCACTTCCCGGCCAGTATAGACCAGAAGCCCCCACCCAGAGAGAAGCGCAGGGCGAAGCACGGGGCGAGCAGCCGCAGCAGGTTGGCGATCAGCTCCTCCCGCCGGTAGGGGTCGACGTTGAGGAACGGCGAGCAGGCGAGCAGGCAGGCCACGGCTTCGGCGCGGGAGAGGGGGGTGAGCCGGTCCTCGTCGCTCTTCTCCAGCCGGAACAGCGCCCGCAGAGGATGCCGGACCGCCGGGGCGTCGGATTCCCCCAGGTCGCCGGTGAACGGCAGCTTCTCGAGCTCGGCCCCCTCGGGACCCGGTTGCAGGGCGTTGAGATCGTCCGAGAGGACGGTCGCCCCCCGCTCCAGGCCGAGCCGCGAGACGGTGGTCTTGCCCGCCCCCGAGCGGCCGAGGAAGAGGAAGGCACCGCCCTCCCGGACCAGACCGGCGCTGTGGACGACGACGCCTCCCTGCTCCTGGAGGCGATAGGCGACGAGCGCGCGGAAGAAGTTCTCGAAGATGCCGGCGAAGAGCACGCCCTCCTCGGAGGTCCAGAGCGCCCCCGTGAGGCCGGGTCGCCAGTCGAGGCGGCCCATCAGCCGCAGACCGGCCATGCGGACCCCGTCGGGCGCGAAGTCGAGGTCGACTCCGTACTCCCAGCCGCGGGCGTCGATCTCCAGGAAGTCGCCCGCCGCGACCCGGAACAGCCGGCCCTCGATCATCCCAGGCTCGCCGGGCAGGGCGGCGCGGCAGAGGCCGCCGAAGCGGTGGCGGACCGCGGCCGCCTGCTCCGCGGAGAGGCCGGAAAAGCTGTACGGACCGCCGGGGAGGTCGAGGACCACGGCCTCACGGCCCCAGCTCTCGCCGCTATAGCGGGCCGGGAAGAGGTCGGGGGTGCGGAGGAAGGTGGAGCCGAACATCAAGTGCGCCGGAGCCGCCGGGCGGCGAGCCCCAGCCAGTCGAGCACGGCCCGGACGCGGGACGCGGGCGAGACCAGACCGCCGTCGCCGCCACGGCCTTCGACCGCCGTCACCCGGCCCAGCAGCCGGTCCAGCGGCACCGGCGCGTCGGGATGGGGGCAGGCGTCGCCGCGGGTAACGCAGGCGATCCGTCCGGCGTACGGACGGTAGCCGAGCAGCCGGTGGACGAGGAGCCGGCCGTCGGCGGCCTGAAAGGCCAGCAGGTCCCCGGGCCAGTAGAGGCGCGCCGGGGCGACCTCCACCCGGTCGCCGTCGGCGAGCAGCGGCGCCATGCAGACGCCGCGGACGGTCACCGCCACCGGGCGCTCCCGGGCCATGTCGCGGACCGCGTCCAGGACGGCAGGCGCCGGGCGGGAAGGAGCGGCGGGCAAGGAGTTTTCTACGTCCATACTGATCCGGGCAGTGCAGCTCAGTATAAGGCCTTCCCCCCCTGGGTACGCGGGCGTCCCGCCCGCTCTTCCTTGGCTTCGACTAGAGCGGGCGGGACG
>JBKKAU010000139.1:0-15073 GCA_046714475.1 Thermoanaerobaculia bacterium | reverse complement strand
GCCCCAAGGAGACCGTCGCGGTCCGCCAGCTCCTGCGGCCGGAGCGGCAGGCGCCCTTGCGCTTCGCGGTCGAATCCCCCGGCGGCAGGACGCAGGGGAAGGCGGCCGACGGCGCGATGCTCGCCGCCTCCGGCCCGGCCGGCACCATGGCGGTCGCCTTGCGCCAGATGCACCGCTACGAGCCGCAGGCGCTGCGGCTCCTCCCCGGCGGCCTCTTGGCGGTCGACGTCGCCGACGACCGGACCTGGCTGGCGCATCACCAGGCGCTGTTCGCGACGCTCGCGGTCTCCGCTCTGCCCGGCAAGGCGGCGCGGGCCGACCTCGACCGCCGGGTCTGGGCGCCGCTCAACCGGCCGCTGCGCCCCTGGCCCGACGCCGCCTGGTTCGACGCCTCGGAGGCGGTGGCGGAGCTGCCGGTGGGGCCGCTCCCGAAAGAGCTCGCCAGCTACGACGCGACCGTCTCCTCGCTGCTCCGGGGGACGCTCGACCGCATCGAGCCGGAGGGGATCTCCGGGTTGATGACCTTCGGCGTCTACCCCCGCTATTGGGGGCGCTGGGGGTCCGTGGAGCTGCAGTGCAAGGGCCACAACGACCCGACGCCGAAGGAGGCCTGGGACAACGCCTTCTGGTGCGGCACCTGGACCGACTACCACAACACCCTGGCCACCGCGCCGATCTGGGCGATGCGCACCGGTGAGGTCGAATGGCTGGACGACCTGGCCGTCCCCGGGGCGCTGCGCACGCTCCACACCCAGGTCATGCAGTGCGGCCCCGAGGAGGCCTGGTTCTACTGCGGCCAGGCGCCGGCCGGCTACGGCGGCTACCGGGCCGACTTCAACAGCTCCCACGCCTACTTCGACAACCTCTTCCTCTATTACTGGCTGACCGGCGACTCGATGGTGGTCGACACGCTGCGGCGCGGCGGCGAGAACATGCGCCGCTTCCTCTGCGAGACCCGCGGGCCGCAACCGGTGACCGCCGGGATGGACGGCCCGGACGGCCTCGCCTGCGCCGCGGACCACCCGCCCGGAGCGCCGGCGGTGGGCTTCGCCGGCCGCGTCGCCTCGCAATGGATCGCCGCCTTCCGCTTCCTCGGGCTGGCGAGCGAGGACGCGAGCTTCCTGGAGGACTACCGCTCGGGGCTGGCGCGGGCGCTCACCCAGCACTACGTCGAGCTCGAGCGCGACGGCAAGCGCTACGGCTTCCTCGGCGGGCGCGTCGAGAACGGCACCCACCAGGCGGGCCCGATCTGGATCAACGCCCTCTACGACGCCGAGAACCTCTACCGGTTCCAGCTCGACGCCGGCGACGAGCCGCTCGGCGATCCGCCGTTGCGCCCCAGCCGGGTGCTCGCCGCCCTGGCGCGCTCGCTGGTCGACGTCGAAGCCCACGCCCTCGACAAGAAGGGCGGCAAGGGGGCGATCAAAGACCCCTGGCCGCAGAACCTGGAGCTCGCCTGGGAGGGCTCGCGGACCGGCGGCCGGCTCGTCCGGCTCACCGCCAGGAACCGCGACCTGTTCGGACCCGAAAAGGCCGGCATGGCCGCCCTGCTGGTGCGCGCCGGCCGGTCGACGGGCGATCCCGAGCTCCTCGCGGCCGGCGAGGAGATGGTCCGCTTCGCCCTCGGCGCCTCGCGCGGCGAGGGCGTGCCGCTGGGCAAGCTCCAGGGGCAGTACCTGTCCCGCGCCCACGCTGCGGTCGCGGGGCTGGCGGAAAAGCCCTCACGGCCCTGAAGGCCGGCAACGTTCTTGCACTGCCGCGGGAGGCAGGCGTACCTAGGGATTTCTGTACCCAGGTCTGTACCCAGGAGGAAAGATCCGAATGGCATTGTCCTCACCGGCCGTGACCAGCGGGCCCGCGGAGCGTGCGCGGCGGGCCGGCTCCCGGGAGCCTCTGGAGCCCGGGGCGACGGTCCGCTTCGTCTATATGCTCGCCCACTCGTTTTCGGGCTCCACGCTGTTGTCATTCCTGCTCGGCGCCCATCCCGAGGTCGCCACGATCGGCGAGATGTTCATCGTCGAGGGGATCGATCCCGAAACCTACGTCTGCTCCTGCGGCCGCCGCATCCTCGAGTGCCCGTTCTTCTCCGGGGTCTCGCGGGAGATGGCGGCGCGCGGCTTCCGTTTTGACATCCGCGACCCGGGCCTTGCCTTCCGTTCGGCGGGCGAAGGGCTGGCGCGGCGCGTCATCGCCGCCGAGCCGCGGGGACCGGTCCTGGAGACGGCGCGGGAGGCAGCCCTGCGGCTCCTGCCCTCGGCCCGCCAGGCGCTCGCCGGGACGTTGCGGCGCAACCAGGCGGTGGTCGAGGTGGTGACCGGCCTCCAGGGGGGCCGCGCCTTCGTCGACAGCTCCAAGCGGCCCGGCCGGCTGCTCCACCTGCGGCGCATCCCGAGCTTCGACGTCCGGGTGATCCACCTGGTGCGCGACCCGCGGGCGGTCGCCTGCTCGTCGATGAAGAACCTGGACCGCACGGCCGGGCAGGGGGCCCGGTCGTGGACGGCGGCGGCCGAGCTCGCCGAGCGGGTCCGGCGGCATTTCCCGGAGGAGAGCTGGCTCACCCTGCGCTACGAGGACCTCTGCCGCGAGCCGGACGCGGCGCTCGACCGGGTCTTCGGCTTCATCGGCGTCCAGCCTGGCTTCCGGGTCCCCGACTTCCGCGCCTTCGAGCACCACATCATCGGCAACCGCATGCGGCTCTCCGGGACGTCGGAGATCCGGCTCGACGAGCGCTGGAAGGCGGCCTTGGCCCCCGACCAGGTCCGGGAGGTCGACGGGATTGCGGGGACGGCGGGCGGACGGTATGGCTACACCGGCGGCTGAGGGCCTGCCCCCCGTGGCGAGCCCGTCCCCACGGCCCACCGCGCCCGGCGCACCCGGCGCACCCACCGCAAAGGCGCCCGGGCTCTCGGCCGGCAGCCTGCGCCGCGGCGGCCTGCTGTTCGGCGCCAGCCAGATGGTGGGGATGGTCCTGGGGTTCGTCATCACCCTGCTGCTGACCAAGGTGGCGCCCGCGGCCGAGGTCGGCTTCTATTTCCAGATCGTCCAGGCCACCCTCGCGGTCGGCCTGCTGCTCCAGCTCGGCCTCGGGCCGGCGACGCTGCGCTTCGCGCCGCTCAGCCGCGGCGAAGGGGGGGAGGCGGCCACGGCGCGGCTGCGGCGCCGGCTCCTCGGGATGCAGGTGGCGATCTGGGCCGTGGCGGTGCCGCCGCTGGCCTTCGCCTGGCCCTACATCGCCCGCCTGGGAGGCCGGCCCGAGCTGGCCGGCGCCGCCGGCATCGTCGTCGGCATCGCGGTCCTCGCCTCGCTCGGCCACCTGCTCGACGCCTACCTGCGCTCCTTCCGCATGTACGCGCTGGCGGCGCCGCTCACCCAGGTGGTGCCGCGCGCCCTGATCCTCGGGACCCTGGTCTATCTCTGGCTGGCGACGCCTGGCAGAGCCACCTGGGAGCTGCTGATCACGATCTACACGGCGTCCGTGCTGGTGGCGCTGCTCGGCTACATCCCCGCTCTGCGCGCCACCACCGCCGGCGAGACGTCCGAGCCGCGCGCCGCCCAGATGCCACCGGACGCGCGGACGATTTTCGGCACCACGACCGCCATGGGCCTGCGCGGCGCCGTCTCGGTGCTGCTCGTCGCCTCCGACCTCTGGATCCTGTCGTGGGCGCGGCCGGACGACCTCGAGGCGCCCGCGGCCTACGGCGTCGCCACCCGTCTGATCCACGTCATGGCGGCGCTGCCCGGCATCGCCAACTTCCTGATCCCCCAGGAGTTCACGACCCTCTACGCCGACGGCCGCAAGACCGACATGGAACGGCTGGCGCGCACCGCCTCGACCGCCATCGCGATCGTCTCGCTCGCCGCGCTGCTCGGCCTCGCCCTCCTCGGGCGCCCGCTGCTCGGCTTCCTGGGCGAGGACTACGTCCAGGGCTGGGGCATCGCGCTGATCCTGGCGGTCGGCACCTTCTGGGACACCGCCTCCGGCTCGGCCGGCTACGCGCTGCAGATGACCGGCCACCACGTGCGGCTGTTGAAGCTGACCGCCGGGGCGGCCCTGCTCAACGTCTCGCTCGCCGCGCCCCTGGGGCGCCTCTGGGGCGGCTACGGCATCGCCACCGCCACCACCCTCACGCTGATCCTGTTGAACCTCGTCATGGTCAGGTCGGCCCGCAAGCTGGTCGGGGTGAGCACCTTCGTCTACCTCCAGCCCGCCCAATGGAAGCGGGTCTTCCAACTGCTGGTCCGCAGGGAGAAAGCGGTATGAACGAGCTGGCGCGCGAGCCCTTGTGGGTGGTCGGCGGCGAGCAGCGCGTCGGCTTCAGCAAGCACGAGGAGTGGAGCCTGTTCAAGGCCGCCCTGGTGGTGCGCGTCGACGGTGACCGCCTGGAGCGGGTCCTCGAATACAGGTCGCCGCCCGAGCACTGCCCGGACGAGAAGCCGTCGTTCGTCTTCAAGGCGGCGACGATCCAGGGGGACACGGCCTGGCTCTGCACCCAGACCGAGGTGCTGGACTGCGACTTCCCGGGCTTCCGCATCCGGCGGGTGATCTCGCTGCCCTGCTTCAACGATCTGCACCACGTCGCGCCCGGCCCGGAGGGCACGCTCTTCGTCGCCGTGACCGGGCTCGACGCGGTGGCCGAGCTCAGCCCGGAAGGCGAGCTGATCCGCCTGGTCGACGTCCTCGGCGGCGACGTCTGGGACCGTTTCTCCCGCGACGTCGACTACCGCAAGGTGCCGACCACCAAGCCGCACCAGTCCCACCCCAACTACGTCTTCTTCCTCGACGGCGAGCCGTGGGTGACCCGCTTCCAGCAGCGCGACGCGGTGCCGGTCGACCGGGCCACGGAGACCGGCCGCTTCCCGGTCGAGATCCAGGGGATCCACGACGGCCACGTGCATGGCGGTCGCCTCTGGTTTACCACCGTCAACGGCCACGTCGTGCGCTTCGACCCGGAAAACGGGGAGAAGAGCGACGTCGACCTGAACGCCCTGTCCGCCCCGGACGACGACCGGCCGCTCGGCTGGTGCCGCGGCATCCTGCCGGAGGACGGCAGGGCCTGGGTGGGGTTTACCCGCATCCGCTACACCAAGCTGCGCCAGAACATCTCCTGGGTCCGGCACGGCTTCCGCCAGAGCGAGGACCACCGCTACCACCCGACCCGCATCGCCCTCTACGACCTGGAACGGCCCGCCCTGCTGGGCCAGGTCGACCTCGAAGGCTCCGGCCTGGGGGCGGTGTTCAGCATTCATCGGAGCGAACCATGACCCTCTCTCCTGGAACGACGGCGGCCGAAGCCCCGGCAGAGCGCGCCGAGGCGCGGTCGCGGACCGTGACGCTCGCCCTGCTCGGCGTCCTGCTCCTCGCCGCCGGCCTGCGCCTCTGGGGGGTGATGCACGACCTGCCCTTCTCCTACTACGGCGACGAGCTCCACTTCATGAAGCGCTCCATGGCCATGGGGACCGGCGACTTGAACCCGCACTGGTTCCACAAGCCGGCCTTCCTGATGTACGTGCTCGCCTTCTTCTACGGGCTGTACTTCGTGGCCGGCCTGCTCACCGGCCGCTTCGACTCGACCGAGGCGTTCGGCGCCCACTTCCTGTTCGAGCACGGCCCGTTCCTGTTGATCGGCCGCCTGGTGGTGATGGCCTTCGGCGTCGCCACCGTCTACGTCGTCTACCTCATCGGCCGCAAGGCGTTCGGCCGGCCGGCCGCCGGGCTCGCGGCGGCGTTCGCCGCGGCGGTGCTCGTGCCGATGATCGACTCCTCGCAGGAGATCAAGAGCGACGTCCCCTGCGGCTTCCTGGTGACGCTCGCGGTCTACGTCTACATGAAGTCCTGGGACGCCTCGCGGCAACGGCCGCTGCGCCCCCTGATCCTCGCCGCGCTGATCGCCGGCGCGGCCATGGGCACGCACTACTACGGCATCATCCTGGTGCCGACGTTCCTCGCCATGGAGGCCTACCGGGCCTTCCAGGGGCAGCTGCGGTGGAGCCGCCTGGTGCCGCACGCCGTCCTGGTGGGCGTCCTGTTCGTGCTCGGTTTCCTGATCACCTCGCCCTACAACCTGCTCGACCCCACCTGGAGGCAACAGACATTCGGCGACATGGCCCGGAAGATCGGCCTGTCGTCCGAGCCACCGGCGGTGGCCGGCGGCTCCGGACAGGGCACGGGGACGGGGCAGCCGGCGCAGCCAGCGCCCGCCGCCGAGCCCGTGCAGTACGAGATCGACACCCAGACCGCCTACAAGCCCGGCCCGGCGGCCTGGGCGGGCGCCGGCGCCGCCTTCTTCAAGGTGATGACGTCGCCCAAGTCCATGGGGCTGGCCCTCACCCTGATCGCCGCTCTGGGTCTCGGCGCCGCCCTGGCGCGGCGCGAGACGCGGTGGTACGGGCTGCTGGCGCTGATCCCGTTCCTCTTCTTCTTCCTGGCGGCGATCACCGTCGCCGCCTACCACGCCCAACCGCGGCACCTGAACGCCATCTACCCGTTGCTGGCGACGCTGGTCTGGCCCGGCGTGCTGCTGCTGGTCCGGCCCTTCCGCCTGCAGCCGGCGCGGGCGCGGGCGATCGCCCTGACGCTCGCCGCCCTCGCCTGCATCCCGACGCTGGTCCAGAGTGTCCGGCACAACCGGGACATCACGCGGCTCGACAGCCGCCTGGTCTCCTACCGCTGGCTGACCGCGAACCTGCCGCGCGACGCGCGCATCCTGGTGGACGAGTACGGGCCGCCCCTCAACCCCAACCGGCAGGCGACCGGGCGGCTCGCGGCGCAGCTCAAGGCGCTGCCCATGAAGGGACCCTTCACCCATCACCAGGGGCTGCGGGTCTCGCTGCTCCAGCGCTACCCGCCGGCCGACGGGCTCAACATCGACGAGTTCGGCCACCAGTGGTGGCTGCCGCGCGAGAAGACCGACGCCGAGCTGCGCAGCAACTTCGTCGACCTCGACATGAGCAGCCCCCTGGTGTCGCGCGAGCCCAAGCCCCTGGACGCCTACCGGGCCGCCGGCTACCGCTACGTCGTCACCAACAGCGACGCGCAGAGACGCTACCGCAAGGACGTCATGCAGCGGGGGTTCCCCTCATTCGTCCGCTTCTACCGCGAGCTGAAAGGCGCGCGGCCGGTGAAGGTCTTCGACCCCAAGGAGTGGGGCGGCAAGGGGCCGGTGATCTGGGTCTACGAGCTCACCCCGGCGGCGAACGACAACGAGGCGCCGGCGGAGAGGCGGGAATCAACCCCGGCACGGCGCGCCGGCTAACTCCGACGGGACCGCTTTCCGCGGCTTCGGAGGCACGGATCAGGGCCGGCGGCGAGCCGGCCCGGGAGCAGACTCGGCATGGATCGGAACGGCCAGGAGTTCGCCTTCATCGTGGGCCACAGGAAGAGCGGCAGCACCTGGCTGCTGAACCTCCTGAGCCTGCACCCCGACATCCAGGGTCTCATGGAGACCCACCTGTTCGCCAGCCGTTGGAGCGAGCCCGACCCGGTGCGGCGTACCGATCATCTCTTCGCGCAGACCTCCTGGGGGCAGGGGGGGCTCAAGAGGCTGCCGATGCACCTCCTCAGAGGGATGGCGAGCCCTGTCCTGAGGCGGTTCAAACCGGCGCTGTCGCTGCTGCCGGAGGAGAGGGCGGCGAACCTCTTCCACCTCTCTCTCCGGAACCAGATCGAGCTGCGGCGCGACTTGCAGCGGATCGCGCCGCCCGCCGATTACGCCCGGTACTTCCTGGAGTTCATGCGGGAGGCGCTACGGCCAAGGCGGTACCTGCTCGAGAAGTCGCCGCGCCACATCCATCAGATCGACCGGATCCACTCGGTGGTACCGCGGGCGAAGCTGATCGTGATCTACCGCGACGGCCGTGACGTGGCGGTCTCCGACCGGTTCTTTACCCAGCAGTACCTCGGCAAGCCGTTCTCGTTCCCGGATGCGGTACGCGCCTGGCGCGAGGACATGGAGACCCAGCTCCGCAACGCCGAAAACCAACCGCTCTGCGCGGTCTCCTATGAGGCGTTGCTCGCGGATGGCGCGCAGCCGGTCCGGAGCGTGCTGGAGTTCCTCGGGCTGCGGTCCGACGACGCCCTGGTGAAGGACCTCCTGGAGCGCTCGTCGTTCTACTTCTACACCCGCCGCGAGTCCGGGCAGGAAGACCGCAAGCGCTTCTACCGCAAGGGCATCGCGGGCGACTGGAAAAACCACTTCACCCCCGAGGACAAACAGATCTTCAAGGACATCGCGGGCTCCCTGCTGGTGAAGCTGGGCTACGAAAAGAACCTCGCCTGGTAGGCGCCTTTCGTGGTTTGGGGCTCTCCGCTGAGCCTCCCCTAATCCAGCAGGCACTCCGCCCCATTGGCCTCTTCGAACCGCTGGGTCAGCGCCTGGATCTTCGCGACGTCCTGGCTCCTCAGCGCGTCGTCCACCCGGGTGATCACCTCGGTGCGGGTGAACGGGGAGTCGAGCTGCGAATGCGCGGCGTTGAGCAGCGCCGCCGCTCCGGCCCGGATCAGGGCCTTGGCCGCGCCGAGGAGCCCCGGGCCGTCCTGGAACCGCAGCGCGGTGCGCAAGGTCACATCAGCCGAGCTGCCATAGCCCTCCGACTGGCTGAAGACGTTGCGGACCAGCTGCGTCGGCCTGATCCCGCCCCCCCAGGAACCCGGGTGGGTGTTCCAGAACGCCGACGAGCACCCCGTCACGACCGGCAGAGGGAGGCGCAACGCCGCCATCGGCCAGAGCAGGGAGTCGGCGTTGTCCCCCCACAGCTCCGAGAAGATCTGGACCGTGGTCGAGATGGCGCCGCCCGGCACCCGCACCGGGATGCGGTCGGCGTCCCAGGCGGCGCCAGCCGAGCTGTCCAGGGTATTGGACAGGCTGGCGGCGCCGGTGATGTCGATCCGGTCGGGCCGGTTGAGGGCGGCGTCCCCCACGAAGAGGAAGACCTCTCCCTGGCGGGCGGCGTGCGCGGGGCCGTGGTTGAAGGTGAACGGATCGGTCACCCGCGTGTCGCCGTGCGTCCAGTCCTCTCCATAGGCGAACTCCAGCCCCTGGTGGACGATGACGCGGGCGGCGGGCCGCGCCGGGTCGGTGTAGACGATCAGCAGCCCGGCGCCGTTCAGATCCGTCAGGTTGCTCGCCCGGTCGCCGTCGGAGACCCCGAAGAGCTGCCGGCCGGTGCCCTTCGCCTGGACGATCCCGGTGACGTCGGACACATAGGCGAGGTTCAGGATCGGGCCGCGGCCGGTCGCCGGCTGCGTCTCGGTCCCGAGGAGGGTCCCCAGGACCGGCAGGCCGTCGAGCTTCAGGAGCTGGTCCTTGAACGGCTCCGGGGAGGCCGGGCACTCGAGGGTCACGGCGTCCAGCGGACAGGGATGCTGGCGGCCGGTCCAATACAGCAGGGCCAGCTCGACCTCGCCGCCGATCACCACGCTCAGCGTCCGGGTGCCGCCCCCCAGGTTGTCGAGCCCGACGCCGCCGATGGCGACCGAAAGCCCGGGAGCCTGCTGATCGAAAACTTTTTGAAGAGGTCTGGCCTGGAGGGGCGCGACGAACGCCAGGGAAAGCACCACCGGAGTAAAAGAACGGAACCGCATACTGCACCTCCAAAGAAACTGATCTGATAGTAAAGCAAAGCGCATGCCGTGAGCGAGAATCGCTCACGGCATGCGCAAAAGAAGCGCCGGGATCAAGCCCCTCTCAGCTTTTACTTGTGGAGGTAGAGGACCCAGTCGGCCGCGGTCGGCGCCGTGTAGTAGCGGACGCCACCGCCCGAGGCGGCCGTCGTCGCCTGGAAGTTACCGGTCCGCGGGTCGTACCACTCGGCCACGAAGGTGCCGGTCACGCCGCTCAGGTTGACCCCGACCCGGCCGCCGCTGTGGGCATAGAGGACGTAGGCGCGGCCCGCTTCGGCCAGGGCGTAGGCGTTGCCGGTGCTCACCGCCGAGCTGTTCGGGGCCATGCGCTCGAAGTCGACGATGCCGGCGAACTTCGCCAGGTGCGTCAGGAAAGCGCCGCTGCCCACGCTCGCGGCCCCGCCGGCGAAGGCCGCCCAGGCCCGCTGGCGGTTGATGGTGGTCTCCTCGCCCATCCCGTGCTCCTCCTGGATCACCGGCTTGGCCGCGCGCCCGTAGTTCCTGACGCCGATCGCGTGGACTCCCGAATGGCTGGCGGAGTTGCCGGCCTGGATGTCCATGTAGTCGGCCCAGGCGGCGGTGGGGTACGAGAAGTCCCCGGTGGTGCCGTGGACGCTCACCAGGCGCGCCCAGGGGTTGTTCTGGTGGATGTAGTTGGCGTGGTTGTTCACCTCGGTGGTCGTCCACCCCTCCTGCCACTCCAGGGCGAGGATGTACATGGTGTGGACGTAGCCCGAGTGACGCGCCATCGCGTACTTGATCAGCCGCTGCCGGTCGGCGTCGGGCAGGTCGCCGAAACTCGAATCGTCGGCGAAGAACCACATGTGCGCCACCATACCCGCGTCGCGCAGCTTGACGATCCACTGGTCGTACACCCGCCAGCGCGCCAGGTCGAACCGCGTCTTGTTGTTCGAGGTCGACGTCCCCGACCACGGGGTGGTCGACATGCTCGAGTAGTCGCCGCGGTTGGCGTAGTACACGTTCATCTTGTTGAGCTTCATGCCGACGTGGCGGTTGAGCATCGCCTGCCGGTTGGCGTCGGTGAGCTTCTCGGAGAGGAGCGTGTGCGAGTACTTGATCGGGCTCGGCGCGGCGTTGTCGAGGAACTTGGCGGTCAGGAAGACCGGCTCCCCGTTCTGGTGCATGAAGCTGCGCGGAAAGCTGGGGTTCTCGACCACCGGCCCCTTGCCGAAGGTGCCCGCGATCTTGCCGGAGACCGCGAAGGTGCCCGTGCGGCCGGCCAGACCGGGCACGTTGGTGCTGCTCACCGTCCAACTCCAGGTGCCCAGCTCGTCGGCGAAGACGCGCACCTTGAATACGTTGCCGGTCGCTCCGCCGGAGCCGTTGCCGTCGAAAAAACCCGTGACCGAGACCTTGCGGCCCGACGGCGCCGTGACCTGCGCGGTCAGGTTCAGGTCGAACGGGTTGGGGGTGCCGGAAGCGGCGTTGTAGGAGCTGGTCGAATTGAGGACGATTTCCGCCGTGTCGTAGCAGAGGACGGCGTGGGCGGAGGCGGAACCGAGGAGCAGGAGACTCAGGAGCAGGACAGAAGAAAGAGCAGTTCTAGCCATTGGCGTCATGTTCCTCACATAACGGCGCCGTGGCGCGGGGTTGGAGAGAGACCTGGCAGCAAGCTACCCGCTTACGACCTTATCGAACGGACTCTATGCAACAACGGTCGGCAAGTTCGCATTCCCGACCTCCGATGGCAAGGGAAGATCTACAATTTTTATGCCAGCCCCGGGATGCTCAAAAAATCCCTTTGTAGATCCTGGCAAGGCCTACAGCAGCCCCTCCTGCCGGTACCACTCCGCCGTCCGCCGCAGCCCTTCGTCGAGGTCGACCCGCGGCTGATATCCCAGGTCGCGCCTGGCCTTGTCGATCTTGAACGCCCGGTTCTGGCGGTACCAGTCGACGCGGCGCGGGAAGATCGGCGGCACGATGCCGAACGGTTTGCAGGCCTTCTCGACGATGTGCCCCGCCACCACGACCGGCAGGACCGGGAAGTGGGGGATGCTGACCTCGGTGTTGAGGGCTTTGGCGACCCGCCGCACCAGGTCTTCGATGCCGACGTAGTGCTCGTCGGCGATCAGATAGGCCTCCCCCTCTCCTTTCCCCTCCTCCATCGCCAGCACGTAGGCGTCGATCAGGTTGTCGATGTAGAGCGGGTGGTAGAGGGTCCGGCCGTTGCCGAACATCGGGAACCTGCCTTTGGCGACGCGCCGGAAGATGAGGACGAACCGCTCGGGGTCGCCGGGGCCGTAGATCGCCGCCGGCCGCAGGATGACGGTCTTGACCGCCCCCCGGCGGTGGAAGTCGAGGACGATCGGCTCGGCCTCGTACTTGGTGCGCTGGTAGTAGTCCGCCGGCTGGATCGGCGCGTCCTCGCCGCCGGGCGGATGGTCGACGTTGCCGTGGACGCCGCAGGTGCTGGTGTAGACGACCTTGCGGACCCCGGCCGCCGCCGCGGCCTCCAGGACGTTGCGCGTGCCGCCGACGTTGACCTCGTGGTAGTAGCTGTCCGGCACGTTCATCTCGCGGAAGGCGGCGGCGACGTGATGCACCAGCTCCACCCCCTGCATGGCGCGGCGTACCACGTCCTTGTCGGTGACGCTGCCGATCACCACCTCGGCGCCCCGGTCCCGCAGCTCCTGGGTCCGAAGCCCCTCCTTATAGTCCAGCGCCACCACCTCCTGTTCCATCGCCAACAGCCGCAGGACGAGCGCCTTGCCCGTGAAGCCCGTCCCGCCGGTGACCAGGATCTTCATCAGCCCTCTTCCCCCTCACGCACCATCCGCAGCACGACCGGAGACCCCAGGGCGCGCGTCAGGCCGAGCACGGCGCTCGCCCCCTCCACGGCCCGGGAGAGCACGGCCTGTTTGAGCTTCCGATGGACCACCATCGGCAGAAAGAACTGTCGCCGGGTGACCGGCCTCCCGAACCCGTGGCGGGCGCACTCGGCGATGACCTCCCCCGGCCGGAAACAGAGGAAGGTGCGGGTGTTGCCCTCCAGCCTCCGCTTCCAGTGGAACAGAGGCCCGTACAGCAGGTTGAAGCTGCGGGTGTCCGAATAGTCGAGGACCACCGCAGAGCGGGCGATCCGGCACATCTCGCCGAGCAGCTCCCGCCAGCGCTCCATGTGGGCGAGCAGCCGGAAGGCGATCACCACGTCGAAGGAGCGGTCCGGGAAAGAAAGGCCGGGCAGGTCGCGGACCTCGAACGGGATCGAACGGTCGAGGCGCTCCCGGCAGACCGGATCGCTCCCCGTCACCGTGACCCGGTAACCGCGCTCGGCGAGCGGCCCCGCGAGTTGCGCGTGCCCGCCGCCGACGTCGAGCACCGTCGTACCCGGCTTCCTGGACCAGGGCTCCAGCATCTCCAGGGCGACCCGGGCCTGGGTGGCCAGGAACCAGGCGCCGACCTCCCCCGCGAAACGCCGCGCATACCCTTCCGACGAGGTCTCGACGTCGGGCGTCTCCCGCGGCCAGGAGGGGGTCGGAGGGGTTTCCGTCATGGCTCGTCTCCCGGGCCGGACGCTCATGGGTACCTCTCCCGGGTCGGGATCAGCGTGGGCGACAGGATGCCCAACTCGGCGAGCAGCGACTGGCAGAGCGCCTCGGCGACGGCGGCCTGCTCGGGCCGCGCCCCCCAGTCCGTGCGCCGGAGCAGCAGGTCTTCGAGCTGGACCACCGACTGCCGTTCTATGAGGCTCCGCAGATAGTCGTGCGCCGCGACCCGGTCGCGCTCGGCGAGACGGACGAAACGCTCCAGCGGGATCGGCGGGTCCGCCGGCGGCCGGCCGGTGCGGCGGTCCGGCTCGGGGAGAGGGCGCCCCTGGCGCTGGAAGAGCGGCGCGAGCGCCTGGTGCGCCACGGCGCGGGCCGTGGTGAGCTTGACCCCCGAGACGCTCACCAGCCCCTCGGGCCCGCCATGGCGTCCATGGTGGTGGACGACCGGCCGCGACGACGGCGTCGCCGAGCCTTCGGCTTCGGCGGGCAGCCACCCCCAATGCACCCGCAGCACCGGCGCCTGCCGCACCCCCCGCCCGGGCAGGGCGGCGTCGAGCTCGCCCAGGAAGGCCGCCACCTCCGCCTCGCCGGGTCCGTCCTTGCCGAAGTCCGGCTCCTTGGAACCGCCCTGGCCGCTCTGGCCCCCCTGGGGAACGTAGAAAGTCCCGGCCAGGACCCGTCCATGCCACGGCAGGAGGAACCAGGTCTGGGCATTCCGCGGCGCCGGCGCGGCGACCGCCAGCGCCGCGTCCGACGGCGGCTCCAGGTCCAGGAGCAGGTTGAACGCGAGCACCGGCCGGAACAGCTCCGGCAGGTCGCGGTCGAAACGCCGGGAGAGCTGCCGGCTCCAGGGGCCGGCGCAGTTGAGCACCCACCGCGCCCTGACCTCGAAGCGCTCGCCGGAGACCCGGTCGCAGGCCGCGATCCCCGTCACCTTCCCCTCTTCGACCAGAAGCTCCTCGGCCTCGGCATAATTGAGGAGACAGGCCCCGCACTGCGCCGCCCAGCGCAGGATCTCGACCATCAGCCTCTGCGAGTCGCGAGCCACGGCGTCGTACCACAGAGCCGCGCCGCGCAGCCCCGACGGGTCGGCGCCGGGGAACCGCGCCAGCGTCTCCCGGACGCCGAGCAGCCGGCCGCGCGGCAGGAGCCGCTCTTTGCGGTCGCCGAGAGCCTCCCGCCCGGCGAGCAGCTCGTTGGCCCTCAGGGCCAGCCGGAACGCCGAGCGGCGCCGCAGCCGGCCGCCGCGCGCCGGCCGGTACAGGGGCATCAGACAGGGGAGCGGCTCCACCAGGTCGGGGAAGCGCCGCAACAGCCAGCTCCGCTCGCCGACCGACTCGCGGAAGCGGCGCAGGTCCAGGCCCTGGAGATAGCGCAGGCCGCCATGGACGATGCGCAGGCTGTTCCAGGTCGTGGCGCCGCCAAAGTCGGAGCGCTCGAGGAGCAGGGCCGAGAGGCCGCGCCGCGCTGCCTCCAGCGCCGCCATGGCGCCATAGATGCCGCCCCCCACGACCACCAGGTCGTAGGAGGAGGACGCCGCGCCCCGCGGGTCCCGCCGGATCTCACCTTTCATGAGGACCCTTGACGGCCGCCACCCGGGGGAGAGGCGCGAGGTCCGGCGCCGGCCCGCCGCGGCGCCGCAGCCGCAACGCCGTCTGGTCGCGGCAGAACTGGAAGAGGCCCGCGGGTCGGCCGAACGCACGGGGCTGCGCCCCCGCCGAGCGCAGCCGGCGCACCAGGACCGAAAGCGAGCGCGCCGGACGCGCCTCGTCGAGCGCGCCCGTCAAGAGGAAACCGTAGGAGCCGGCCCGCGCCACGTGACCGGCCAGAGGGAGAGGGTCGCTCCCCGGGAGCACCGGGATCCCCCGCCGCTCCGCCTCGCGGAACAGCGGCGGGCGGCCGGCCCGGCCGGCGAAAACGGGCCGGCCGGCGTTGTCCCCCAGGT
>JBKKAU010000138.1:0-5470 GCA_046714475.1 Thermoanaerobaculia bacterium | reverse complement strand
CCAGGGGAGCGTCTACCGCGAGCTGCGCGAGCGGGCGGCGGCGGACCTCACGGCCCTCGACTTCGACGGCTACGCCATCGGCGGCGTGTCGGTGGGGGAGAACGAGCCGGACCGCCGGGCCGCCGTCGAGTGGACGGCGCCGGTGCTGCCGGCCGGCCGGCCGCGTTATCTGATGGGGGTGGGCTACCCCGAGGACATCCTCCACGCCGTCGCCCAGGGCGTGGACCTCTTCGACTGCGTGCTGCCGGCGAGGAACGCCCGCCACGGCGTGCTGTTCACCCGCCAGGGGGTCCTCAAGATCAGGAACGCCCGCTACCGCGACGACCCGCGGCCGGTCGACCCGGAGTGCGGCTGCCCCCTCTGCTCGCGGCTGTCGCGCGCCTTCCTGCACCACCTGGTCCGGTCGGGCGAGATCACGGCGGCGGTGCTCGCGACGCTGCACAACGTGCGCTATTACCTTGACTTCATGGCGGACATCCGACAAGCTATCGCGCTCGGTACGCTCGCGGATCTGGCGGCGACGCTCGCCGCCCGTTCAACCGGCGAAGACTCGCCGGGGGAGCCCTCTGTCGGGCCTCCTCCGGTCTCGTCCGATCCCCTCGAGCCAACAAGCGTCTGAACGCAGGTCGACCTGCCCGGGGTTTTGATCATGAGCCCATTCAACCTCCTCGCTTCCTTCGCGGCGCCGCTCGCTCTGCAGACAGCCGGCGGCGGCCAGAACATGCTGATCTCGATGGCCCCCATCCTCATCATGTTCGGCATCTTCTACGTGCTGCTGATCCTGCCGATGCGCAAACGGCAGAAGGCGCTGCAGCAGACGATCGAGGCGCTCAAGAAGGGCGACAAGGTGGTGACCACGGGCGGCCTCTACGGCGAGGTCGCCGCCGTCGAGGAGGGCTCGCTGCTGCTCAAGATCGCCGACAATGTCAAAGTGCGGGTCGCCAAGTCGGCGATCGCCGGCCTCGAGGCCTCCGAGGCGGACAAAGGGAGTAAGTAACCGATGAAAGGCAATCTGTTGTGGCGCGGGATCCTGATCGTCGCGGCGCTGGTCTTCGCGCTGGTGGCGGCCTTCCCCCTGGACGAGAAGATCAACCTCGGCCTGGACCTCCAGGGCGGCATGCACCTGGTGCTCCAGGTGCAGACCCAGGACGCCCTGCGCGCCGAGGCCGACTCCGACATGGACCGTCTGGTCAGCCAGGCGGCGGAGGACGGGATCACCGGCCTGCGCCCCCGGCGCACCGGCGACACCGCGTTCGAGGTGGCCGGCGTGCAGGGCAACGCGGCCGGCCCCCTGGAGGAGCTGGCCGGGAACCAGCTCCCGGGATGGGACTCCAGCGTAGAGGGGGACCGCATGGTCTTCACCATGACGCCCCAGAACGCCGCCACCATCCGCGACCTCTCCGTCACCCAGGCGGTGCAGACGATCCGCAACCGCATCGACGCCTTCGGCGTGGCCGAGCCGGTCATCCAGGAGGCGGACAACCAGCGCATCGTCGTCCAGCTCCCCGGCGTCGACGACCCGGAGCGCGTCCAGCGGCTGATCAAGAACACTGCCTTCCTCGAGTTCCGCATCGTCAAGTTCCCCCAGGGCGGCGGCAGCGGCGTGCCGAGCCGCGAGGCGATCCTCGCCAACTACGGCGGCCGGCTCCCGGACGACATCGAGATCCTCGAAGGCGACGTCCGCGACAACGCGGGCGAGGTGGTGGGGGATGTCTTCTACGCCGTGGAGAAGCGGCGGACGGTCACCGGGCGCGACCTGAAGACCGCCCGGCCGGGCCTCGGGCAGTTCAACGACCCGATTGTCCAGTTCAGCCTCGACGCCGAGGGCGCCGGCAAGTTCGCCGAGCTGACCGCCAGCAACGTCGGCTCCGGGCTCGCCATCGTGCTCGACGGCCGCGTCGTCTCCGCGCCGGTGATCCGCTCGCGCATCGCCGGCGAGGGCCTGATCGAAGGCGACTTCACGCAGCAGGAGGTGCAGGACCTGTCGACCGTGCTGCGCTCCGGCGCCCTGCCGGCCGGCATCGTCACCCTGGAGGAGCGGACCGTCGGCCCGTCGCTCGGCCGCGACTCGATCCGCGACAGCCTGATCGCCGGCTCCATCGGCACCGCCCTCGTCGTCCTCTACATGCTGCTCATCTACGGCCTGAGCGGCTTGAACGCGGTGTTCGCCCTGGCGCTCAACATCCTGCTGCTGTTCGGCGGCCTGGCGGCGTTCGACGCCACGCTGACCCTGCCCGGCATCGCCGGCATCATCCTGACGATCGGCATGGCGGTCGACGCCAACGTGCTGATCTTCGAGCGCATCCGCGAGGAGCTCCGGGCCGGCAGGACGGTGCGCTCGGCGATCGACCTCGGCTACGAGAAGGCGCTGTCCTCGATCATCGACTCCAACGTCACTACGCTGATAGCGGCGCTCTTCCTGTTCCAGTTCGGCACCGGTCCGATCCGCGGCTTCGCCGTCACGCTGACGATCGGTCTGCTCGCCTCCATGTTCACCGCCATCTTCGTCAGCCGCTGGATGTTCGACCTCGTGCTGTCACGCCGCCGGGTCCAGAGGCTTTCGATCGGGATGTCCTCTTACCCCTCCCCTGTCGCGGCGTCGGCCGCCGGGACCTCCCGGTAAGGAGTCTGCGATGGAGATCCTGAACAACACCAACATCGATTTCATGAAGTACCGGAAGTTCTGGGTCATCGTCTCGCTGGCCTTGATCGTGGTGGCCATCTTCGCGGTCTTCTTCCACGGCCAGCTCAACATCGGCGTCGACTTCGCCGGCGGCACCCAGGTCACCGTCAAGTTCCGCGAGCGGCCGGACATCGAGCGCCTGCGCAGCCTGCTCACCGAGGCCGGCGTGTCCGAGCCGCAGATCCAGAGCTTCGGCCGCGAGGAAGAGAACCAGGTGCTGATCCGGACCCGCCTGGTCAAAGGCGCGGAGGAGGGCAGCCGCGACGCCGTCCTCGCCGCCCTCGACCGCGCCTACAACCCCGCGGTGGCGGGCAAGCTCGACCTCAACCGGGTGGGCACCGAGACCATTGCGGGCCTGCTGCTCCAGGCCGACCCCGACCGGGTCGGCGCCAACGACCCCGCCCGGGTGGAGGCGGCGCGGGCCCACTACGAGGGCGTGGCCCAGGCCCTGCTCAGCGTGCGCCGCGAAAAGAGCCTCTTCACCGGCTGGGAAGATCTCCGCGCCGAAGGCGTCAGCCCGGCGGCGCTCGACGTGCTGCGCCAGCGCGGCGCGCTCGGCAACATCGCCCTGCTGGGCGTCGAAAACGTCGGCCCGCAGATCGGCGAGGAGCTGCGCCGCCAGGGCTTCCTCGCGGTCGCCCTGTCGCTGCTCGGCATGTTGATCTACATCTGGATCCGCTTCGAGCTGCGTTTCGGGGTCGGCGCCATCATGGCCTGCGTCCACGACGTGCTGATCACCCTCGGCCTCTTCGCGCTCTCCGGCTTCGAGTTCAACCTGACGACGATCGCGGCGTTCCTCACCCTGATCGGCTACTCGGTCAACGACACGGTGGTCATCTTCGACCGCATCCGCGAGAACATGCGGAAGAGCCGGCGCGAGCCGCTGATCGTGACCATGAACAAGAGCATCAACCAGACGCTGTCGCGGACGATCCTGACCGGCGGCTCGACGCTGCTCGCCCTCGCCGCCCTGCTCTACTGGGGAGGCGACGTGATCCGCGGCTTCGCCTTCGTGATGTTCATCGGCATCATCGTCGGCACCTACTCGTCGATCTACATCGCGAGCCCGTTCGCGCTCCTCTGGGAGCAGTACTTCGGCACCCGCGCCCGCGCCGGCCGCGGCGAGACCGCCGGCGCCGCGGCGACCCACAAGGCCGGCTGAGCCCCAACCCTCCCGGCCTTTTCGGCCCACCTCGCTCGCGCGGGGTGGGCTTTTTCATTTCAGAACGCCGGCGGCCTGTGTCGGGGTTCCGACCGACCGCTCTCCCCCCTCGGTCCACCCCTGGACGCCGACGAGCGGCACGAAGCGGACGTCGCCCAGGTCCTCGTGCCGGTCGCCGCCGTCGAGCCCGCGCCGGACGCGCACCAGCTTCTGGAGCCGGGGTTCGGTGCCGACCGGGATGACCAGCCGGCCGCCGGGGGCGAGCTGGGCGAGGAGGGCCGGCGGCACGTCGGGGCCGCCGGCCGCGACGACGATGGCGTCGTAAGGGGCGTGCTCCGGCCACCCCAGCGTGCCGTCGCCGTGCAGGACGTGGACGTTGGCGCCGCCGAGCCGTTCCAGGCGCGCCCGCGCCGCCTCGGCGAGCGCGGCGTGGCGCTCGACGCTGTAGACCTCGCGAGCGAGGCGCGACAGCACCGCCGCCGCGTAGCCCGAGCCGGCGCCGATCTCCAGCACCCTGTCCGCGGGCGACAGCTCCAGGGCCTCGGCCATCAGGGCGACGACATAGGGTTGGGAGATCGTCTGCTCCTCGTCGATCGGCAGCGGCGTGTCGTCGTAGGCGAGCTCGGCGAGGCTCTCGGGGACGAAGACCTCCCGGGGCACGGTCCGCATGGCGTCCAGGACGCGCCGGTCGCGCACCCCGCGGCGGGCGATCTGGTGCTCGACCATCTCCTGGCGGCGGGTTTCGAACCCGATCGCGGCATCCGGCATGACGGGACCTCCTTCGCCTCTCGCTCCTTGCAAAATGGTTTCCCGCGGTTGCCCGGAGAAGGAAACTTGTGCAGACTCTAAGCAAAGAAGCTCGCCATGAACGTACAGACAGCATCCGGGGCGCGGTCGGCCTCACCTCGATCTGGCTCCAGTTGAGTGAGACCCAGATTGCCTTCCAGGAGCGGCTGCGGGGCTTCGGCGCTCTCTCCATCCTATCGGAGAAGGCCGGCCAGGTTCTCCGGCAGCACCCAGGGATCGCGGCCGATGTGCTCCCAGGCGAAGACCGGCAGGAGGTCGGCCGGACGGCAGGGCTCCGGCCGGTCGAGCAGCCCCAGCGACGCGGCGAGGTAACCGGTCAGGGCCTCGGGGGAGAGGCCCGCCGCGCGCAACGACCGCAGGGCGAGCCCCTCGTCCCGCTTGGAGAGCTTCTCCCCCCGGGCGTTGACCACCAGCGGCACGTGCGCGTAGTCCGGGGGCGCCCCGCCCAGCGCTTCGAGGAGCTGGATCTGGCGCGCCGTCGAGTCCAGCAGGTCGGCGCCGCGCACGACGTCGTCGATGCCCATGGCGAGGTCGTCCACCACCACCGCGAGCTGGTAGGCGTAGAGCCCGTCGCGCCGTTTGAGCACGAAGTCGCCCACGGTCCGGTCGACTCGTTCGGTGAGCGGGCCCTGGACGCGGTCGTGGAAGGTGACCGGCCGGTCGTCGACGAGGAAGCGGATGGCGGCGTCGGGCCGTGCGGCGCGGCAGAGCCGCTCGAACCAGTCCGGCTCGAGCTGCCGGGGACGGAATGAGACAGGGTAGGGGGGCAGCCCCTCCGGGCCGTGCGGCGCCGAAGCGAGAGATTGCAGGTCCTTGCG